>RFPQ01000100.1 GCA_009926035.1 Betaproteobacteria bacterium | reverse complement strand
GCTTCAAAGCCTACGACAAGGGCCAGCCATTCCGGGCTGTAACCTATATGAGCGAGCCATGCAAAACCTAAAATACTAATCATTTGAAGAAAACCAAAAAACCATAAGGCGCGGTTGATGCCGAGCTTCATCATCCAAACACCACCTAAAAGTCCGCCAATGACACTTGGCCATAAGCCCGCATTTTTTGCAATTAATCCAATTTCAGTTTTACTAAACCCTAAATCTAAATAAAAAGGTGTGGCTAAAGCGGTCGCCATACTATCCCCTAATTTATAAAAGAAAAAAAAAAGAAGAATGGTGAAAGCACTTTTTAAGCCATGTCGATCTATAAATTCTTGGAAAGGTAAAAGGAGTGAAGTGGTTAAATCTTGTTTTTTTATTTTGAGTGCTTTGGGTTCTTTAATAAAACATGTTAAAAGAAGTCCTGGCAACATAAAGAGACTTGTAATGATGAATACCGTTTGCCAATCAAAATGATCTGCCAAGATGAGTGATAGAGATCCAGGAATCAAGCTTGCAATTTTATATGCATTCACATGAATGGCATTACCCAAACCCAATTCTTTATCGAGTAAAAGTTCACGACGATATGCATCAATGACCACATCCTGGCTCGCACTTAAAAAAGCAATCAACGATGCAATTAAAACAACGGTGGTAAGATCAGTTTCAGGGTTATAAAAACCCAACAAGGGAATGCTTATTAAAAGTAAACATTGAAAGAAAAATAACCATCCACGACGTCGACCCATCACCCATGAAAATCGATCAAAGAAAGGTGCCCAAAGAAATTTCCATGTATAAGGCAGTTGAATGAGTGCAAATAATCCAATCGCTTTTAAATCTAACTGATGGGATCTTAACCATGCTGGCAATAAACTGATCAGTATATAAAGAGGAAGGCCTGAACTAAAACCAGTAAAAATACATACCAACATTTTTTTGGAAAAGATGCCTTGCCAGAATCGATTCCGAAGTTGCATCAGGAATTATTTTGAAACAAGACGATACATAGCTAATGCTCCCATGAGATTGGGCATCAGATGAATAGGTTTGCTATGAGTCAGAATAAGACGCTCCTTCACACCAATTTTATTTTTAACACAAAACTCATCAAAATCCTTAATCGTGCATAAATGAATATTGGGTGTGTTATACCACTCATAAGGGAGCGTTTTAGACACAGGCATTTGGCCTTGAATGAGTTGAATGCGATGTCGCCAATAACCAAAGTTTGGAAAGGTTACAATCGCTTCTTTGCCAACGCGTAACATTTCATACACAATTTTTTCAGTGTTATGCATCGCTTGAAGCGTTTGAGATAACACGACCACATCAAATGATTGAGATTCAAAACCCGATAACCCTGATTCCAAATCCATTTGAATGACATTTAAACCTTGCTTTAAAGTGTTAAGCCAATGTGTGTCGTCTTTTTCGATGCCGTAACCTTTGACTTCTAAAGAGCCTTCAAGAAATTTTAAGAGCGATCCATCTTCACACCCTAAGTCCAGTACTTTGGCACCGAAAGGAATCCAATTGGCAATGACAGCAAAGTCTTGTCTAAATTGAGCGCTCATAATTGATTGGCAATCTTTTTAAAGTAAGTTGTGAGTATGCCGTGATAATGCGGATCAGACATGAGAAAGGCATCATGGCCATGCTGGGCTGTCACTTCAGCATAGCTTACCGTTAATTCGTTATCGAGCAGTGCTTTCACAATTTCTTTTGAGCGCTGAGGTGAGAATCGCCAATCACTCGTAAATGAAACCACTAAGAATTCAGCCTCTACTTTTTTAAATGCTTTAGATAAATTACCTTGGTAATCTTTTGCTGGATCAAAATAGTCTAATGCACGCGTCATTCTTAAATAGGTATTCGCATCAAATTCTTCAGCAAATTTATCACCTTGATGATGCAAATAAGATTCCATTTCAAAATTCACATCAAACGAATATTCAATATTTTTATTTTTAAGTTTACGACCAAATTTCATACCCATAGCATCGTCGGATAGATAAGTAATGTGACCTAACATTCTGGCAATACGAAGCCCGCGTTTTGGTTTCTTTTTAAAACGGTAATAGTCCCCATTATAAAAATCAGGGTCAGTGATAATGGCTTGTCTTGCGACTTCATTAAAAGCAACATTTTGTGCAGTAAGATTAGGTGCTGCTGCAATCACAATGGCATGACGCACACGTTTAGGATATGACAACGTCCATTGAATCGCTTGCATACCTCCTAAGCTTCCACCAATGACAGCGGCTAAACTTTCAATACCTAATTGATCTATGAGAGCTGCTTGTGTATTGACCCAATCTTCCACAGTGACAATCGGAAAATCGGAACCCCATGGTTTTTTTGTTTTTGGGTTGATACTTTTAGATCCGCTACTGCCGTGACAGCCGCCTAGATTATTTACGCCAATCACGAAGAAACGGTCGGTATCGAGAGGCCTTCCAGGGCCAATAAGGTTATCCCACCAACCTGGATATTTATCATCTTTTTTATAACGTCCTGCTAC
Source organism: Betaproteobacteria bacterium (assembly GCA_009926035.1). Classification (GTDB taxonomy): domain Bacteria; phylum Pseudomonadota; class Gammaproteobacteria; order Burkholderiales; family Methylophilaceae; genus Methylopumilus. The sequence goes on along the minus strand of RFPQ01000100.1, from coordinate 1,434 downwards.
ATGATGGTTACCTGAAAGTGCATGACATACAAGCACTGCATTATTTTTTTTTGCGTTTAATGTGCCGTAAGTTTCATAGGCGAGTTCATAGCTCGGTAATTTTTTACCGCTTGTTAATTTAAGTGGTTTTGTAAATTGGGCTAGTTTTGCTTTGACAAGACCGACTGAATTTTTTTCACTCATGCTGAGGATTATACTATTGAATATTGCCCGAAAGTGACACGATCAATACCATGAATATCTTTGGCATTTTCAATATGTTGATAATCATTTTTTTCAAATAAATCTGTTACCATTTTTGCTTGATTGTAACCGTGCTCAACGAAAAGCCAGCCATCTCTATTCATGTGATTTTTAGCATTTTCAATAATATGCTGTATCGCTTTCATACCCATAGGCCCTGAGACAAGGGCATCTATGGGTTCATACTCTAAACCCTTTGATAAGTGAGGATCATTTTCTTCCAAATAAGGGGGGTTACTTACAATGACGTCAAATTTTGTTTTGGCTAAAGCGCTAAACCAATCACTTTTTTGGATGGCGACATTAGATACCTCATGAAGTGCTTGATTATCTCTTGTATTTTTCAGAGCATCTTCTGATTGATCTATGAGAGTGATTTTTGAAAGCGGTCTTTCAAGTGCCAATGTCATACCAATCATGCCAGTGCCACATCCTAAATCAAGCACATGAAATGTGTCGCGTATATTTATTTTTGAGAGCGCTTTTTCAATGAGTATTTCGGTATCGGCTCTAGGAATCAGTACATTTCGATTCACCTTAAATGTTTTTCCATAAAAAGACCATTCACCTAAAACGTATGGAAGAGGGGTGCCTGATATTCTTTTTTCTGTGAGGCTTTGAATTTGCGCTTGATCTTTTTCGTTAAGAATTCGATCATTTTCTTGAATGATTTCTTTTTGATTAATCTTTAGGACATATTCCAGAATAAAACGGGCTTCAAGTTTTGCTTCATCTAGCGAATAGGCAATCTCTTGATAAAGTGTACTTTCAGTATTTTTTAATACGTCGCGAAGAGTCGCCACATTTTAATCCTCTGCAAAACCTGCAAGAAGATCTGCTTGGTGCTCGTTAGACAATGCATTAATGAGCTCTTCCATATCGCCATCGGTAATCGCTTCTATTTTATAAAGCGTTAAATTAATGCGGTGATCTGTAATACGACCTTGCGGATAGTTATATGTACGAATGCGTTCACTTCGATCGCCACTTCCAATCAGGGATCTTCGATCGGACGCCAATTTAGATTGTTGTTCACGAATTTGTGCATCGCGAATACGCGCTGCTAAGACGCTCATCGCTTGTGCTTTGTTACGATGTTGTGATCTATCATCCTGACATTCCACTACAATGCCTGTAGGCAAGTGTGTAATGCGTACGGCTGAATCCGTTTTATTAATATGTTGACCCCCT
>RFPQ01000099.1 GCA_009926035.1 Betaproteobacteria bacterium | reverse complement strand
TTTTTCATGTCTTGTTTCAATTAATCCCTTATTTCTTTATAAAGTTACTTGTTAAGAATATGGAAGGTTAATATATTTGCTGGTAGATTTATCTATCTATCGAATGTTATGGAAAATTAGTTTAGAAAATTTAATCTACTATGTTATATTTATGCGCTATGTTAAAGCGTCTTTTTAGTACTTTATGCCTAATTTTTCTGTTTGCTTTTACTCAGCAAGCATCGATTGCGCATGAAATAAGTCATATTGAAGATTCTGTAAAACATACTCAATCACATAAATCAGATTTACATTCATGTAGTCAGTGTGTCAGTTTCGCAAAACTTCAACATGTAAACGATAGTGTATTTGTGTTTAATGTTGAGGAAACCAAACAATATGTAACATTTGTTTCTCATTTAAATTCATACCAATCTCTCACAGCAATTTATTTTGCTGCACGCGCACCTCCTAAAGCTCAGTATTAAATTAATTTAAATTTGTTCCCTTATCTTGGTAAGGGCTTTTGCTATTAATTTTATTGGAGTTGTTTGAGATGAAACTCAAAAAAGTATCACTATTATTTTTACTATTGTTGTCTTCATGGGCAATTGCCGCTGATAGGGCCATGTTAACTATTCCAACCACTGCTGTGACAGGAAATCCTTTGGGGGTTGGTTCAGATCAGATGGTGGTCCCCATTTCAATCTTAAATGGTCGTGAACTTTCATTAAAACGAGAAAGCACACTTGCTGAAACTTTAAATAGTGTTCCAGGTTTGAGCAATAGTTCGTTTGGTTCTTCAGTCGGGCGTCCTATGATTCGCGGCATGGATAGTGACCGTATTAGAATTTTACAAAATGGTGTGAATAGCATCGATGCTTCTAACTTGAGTTTTGACCATGCTGTTGCGATCGACCCACTCATCATTGAACAAATTGATGTAATCAGAGGTCCTGCGACACTTCTCTATGGTGGAGGTGCAGTAGGTGGTGTTATCAATGCGATTGATCATCGCATCCCTAAGGAAAAACTGCAGGGTATTACAGGGCGTGGTGAGATCAGATATGGCGGAGCAAATTTAGAGCAAAGTCAAGCCGCAGTGATTGATATTGGCACAGGTAATTTTGTGATGCACCTTGATGCTTATCATCGTGATGGCAAAAACTATCGCATCCCCGGTAATGCAGTTTCTAATCGACTTCAATCAACCGCAGCCTGGAATCCAGAAGAAGAAAATTACACTTTATATTCGACCGATCATGGTAAAAGAAGATTGCTTAATAGCCAATCTGAAACAAAAGGTGGTGCTATCGGTGCCTCCATGATTTTCGATAAAGGCTTCGCAGGGTTTAGCTATGCCAAACATCAAAGCGTCTATGGCAGTGTTAAGGAGCCAGGGGTTCATCTCGACATGGATCGGGATCGCTATGATTTTTCATCTGAACTTAAAGATTTAAATACATTTTTTGATCGAGCTAAATTTAAAGTTGCTTACACAGATTATCAGCATCATGAAAAAGAGGGAAGTGAGATACATACCACTTTTAAGAACGCTGTGACCGACGGTACGTTTGAGCTTGGCCATAAGCCGATAGCTGGGCTTCAGGGTGTTTTAGGTGTGCAATTTGATCACGGTAAATTTAATGCGATCGGACATGAAGCTTTTGTTCCTAATTCAAGAACAAACTCACAATCAGTTTATGTTTATGAAGAATTGCCTTTAGAAAAACATAAGGTAACCTTTGGTTTAAGGCATGGTAAGCACGATGTAGAAAATAAAGGTGGAGAAGGGTCTGATCACGGAAATCATTTCAGCGACCCTACTGCAAAGAAATTTAATACTAATAATGCAGCAATAGGTGGGCTTTACGCACTTAACGATCAATGGTCGCTGACAGGTAATATAAGCCATAATGAAAGGGCTCCTACCTACTTTGAACTCTTCGCAAATGGACTTCATAAAGCTACTGGGGTTTATGAGGAAGGTCAGGCAGATTTAAAAAAAGAAAAATCAAATGGTATTGATGGACAAATTCGCTGGAAGTCGGGGCAAGATAGCCTTACTTTTGGGGCTTATTTTAATAGGTTCTCAAATTTTATTGGCTTATTATCAACTAATGAACCAAAAGTTGTTGAACATGAACATGATGGTGAACATCATGAAATTACATATCAAAAATCTCGCTTCACTGGGATTAAAGCTGAGTTTAAGGGGATAGAGTTAGAAGGTAAAACGATGCTGACAGATTACCTTCAATTTAACCTAAGAGCTGATTATGTGGATGCTAAAGATAAAACAAATGGTGGTTATGTGCCGCGCATATCACCACTTAAACTGGGCGCAGGCCTCAAGTATGAATTTGATAGCTTTGGCGCAAGATTAGATGTGCTTCATGCTTTCAGACAAGATCGTGTAGCGACAAATTATAATTACGAAGGAAATAAGGAGCTTATTACAGATGGTTATACAAACGTCAGTATGATGGCGACCTATAAGTTACCGACCCAATATAATTTAGAGGCATTTACGCGAGCTAATAATTTATTAGACGAAGAAATTCGCGAGCATGCATCTTTTCTTAAGGATATAGCGCCTATGGGTGGTCGATCGCTTATGATTGGCCTTCGTGGTGAATTTTAAATTTTCAGAAATTTAAAAAGAGCAAAGATCATATTATTAATATAATGAACTCTATTTTTTACGTTTACTCTGTTGAGACATATAAATTACAATTAGGATTGATTATGACAAAGAAAGTGAAGCAAGAAAAAAAATGCCCTTACAATTGGCATATGGCTTTTAGATGCGTACTTGGAACTGCATTTTATGTTTTAGGTATTGCCGCCTTTATTAAATATCTTTTTTGTTCTGCATCATGAGCGTAAAAAAGCCAATATTGAGTGAGGGTGATCTTTCACGCCTCATTGAAATGGCTTGGGAAGATAGAACGCCTTTTGAGGCAATCTTAAAAAATTTTCATATAGATGAGTCTTCTTTAATGAGAATCATGCAAGACAATCTTAAGCCATCTTCTTATAGGCTATGGAGAAAGCGTGTTAAAGAAAAATCAGTTAAACATATTAAACTGAGATCCCCAGAGATAAACCGCGCCTATTGCCCGACACAATATAAAATCAGCCGTTAATTTTTTTATGAGAATGATAAAGAAAGCACAATTAGCCACTAAGATTTGTGTTGTGTGCCAGAAACCATTTACTTGGAGAAAAAAATGGCAACTTGTTTGGGATGAAGTGAAGTTTTGTTCTGAACGTTGCAGGCGCCATAAAACTTAACATAATAGGAAAATATTCAGTCTCGATGAGTTACAAGGCCTCAATATTTTGAATATATTGATGCGCTTGAGATTGAATTTCCTTTAATAAATCACGATCCATATCTCGAAGTTGCTTGTACACAATGCCTAATCTGGGATTCTTACCAAGCTTTTCGGAGTTTACTAAAAAGAAATTCCAATAAAGACTATTAAATGGACAAGCCTTTTCACCAATTTTTTCATTTTTCGAGTAATGACAGCCCTCGCAATAGTTACTCATTTTATTGACATAGTTGGCAGTGGAAACATAAGGTTTACTGGCTAATTTTCCACCATCAGCAAATTGACTCATACCAATAGTATTAGGCATTTCCACCCATTCAAAAGCATCAATATAAATTCCAAGATACCATTGATGAAGTTTTTGTGGATGAATGCCTGCAAGAAGTGAAAAATTACCAATCACCATAAGTCTTTGAATATGGTGAGCATAGGCCTCAGTTAAAGATTGACTAATGGAATATTTAAGACAATTCATTTGGGTTTGACCATTCCAAAACCAGCTCGGCACCTCCAATTGATGATTAAAATAATTTTCACTATTAAGCGACGATATATTTGCCCAGTAATAGCCTCTTATGTATTCTCTCCAGCCTAAAATTTGTCTGATAAAACCTTCAGCAGTATTAATAGATATTTGATTATCGCGATATGAACTCTCAACTTTCAAAATAACTTCATGAGGCGATATCATTTTT
>RFPQ01000098.1 GCA_009926035.1 Betaproteobacteria bacterium | reverse complement strand
TCTATTCGAGCTGCTCTTCACCCCACAAAAACAGATGCTCTTTATTTTGTGGGTAAAGGTGATGGCACACATTACTTTTCTGCCAATTTAAATGAACATAATAACGCTGTCAGAAAGTATCAGATTAAATGATAAACAAAGGTAAATTTATTACATTTGAAGGCGTGGATGGTGCAGGGAAAAGTACGCATATTGACGCAGTTATATCTTTTCTCGAATTACAAAAAATTGAGGTTATAAGGACAAGAGAGCCTGGAGGAACAAAACTTGGAGAAAAATTAAGAGAATTGCTTCTTCATGATGAGATGGATCCTGAAACAGAAACACTTCTTATGTTTGCAGCTAGAAAGCAACATATCGCGGAAATTATCAAGCCAACCCTTGATAAGGGTGTATTTGTAGTATCTGATCGTTTTACTGATGCTACCTACGCTTATCAATATGGTGGTAAACAAGTATCTTATTCCAAAATTGAAGCTCTTGAATCATGGGTGCATCCAGAACTCAAGGCTGATCTTACTTTGTTATTTGATTTGCCTGTTGAAATAAGTATTGAGCGTTTAAAGAAAAATAGATCTCCCGATAAATTTGAAAAAGAAGATGAATCTTTTTTTAATCGCCTAAGAAATGTATACCTGGACCTCGCGAGACAAAATCCTAATCGTTATAAGATTATTAATGCAAATCAAGCTATTGAATCTGTAACTCAAGATGTCATTAAAGCAATTAAAACTATTTTATGATGGACTCTATTTACCCTTGGTTTAAAGATGCATGGATTGCTATTCATGAAAATGAAAAGCTTCCTCACGCTTTGATTCTAAAAGGCAAAGAAGGCATTGGAAAATATGATTTTGCAATTAAATTTACAAAATCATATTTATGTCAAAACCCTCTTGCTAATCATTTTCCTTGCGAGGTATGTTCAAGTTGCGAGTGGTTTCCAGAGTCACATCCTGATTTCAAACATATCGCCCCTATTGAAAGTGAGGATGACGAGCCATCAAAAAGAAAAACTATTCGTAAAAAGAGTATTGTAATTAATCAAATTCGAGAGCTCTCAGAATATCTAGAACTTTCAGCTCATCAAGTAAGCGGTAAACGTGTTGTTTTGATTGAGCCAGCAGACTCTCTTAATCAGGCAGCATCTAATGCGCTGCTTAAAATTTTAGAGGAGCCACCAGAAAATACTCTATTCATTCTTTTATCGAGCCAAATACAAAAACTAATTGCTACTATCCGAAGTCGTTGCCAATTATTAGACCTTCGAGGCCCCACATTAGATGAGGCCAAATTTTTTTTGATTGATCAAAATATAGCATATGAGGAAAGTTTGCTCTCATTTACTGGTGGCTCACCATTAAGTGCCATCAAAGAATTAGAAAATAAATCGGAGCGCGAAGTTGTTACCCAATTATTGTCTCAAGGCCATAATATCGATATCACTAAAGTTAATTATGCAATTCTGACTCAAGGGCTTGATTGGACATTAAATATGATTCAAAAATGGGCTTTTGATTTATTGCTAAGCTTTCATACGCAACAGAGTTATTATTTTACAAATGAAGAGAAGCGCATTCACTCTCAAGCAAAACAAATTAATCTTAATGCCTTACTTTTATTTACAAACGAATTAAATGATTTAAAAAAAATTGCATCACACCCAGTTAATCAGGAACTTCAACTGCAAAATATTTTTATTAAATACAAACAAATTTTTGAACCATCATGACAAGCTTTGTAGATTCTCATTGCCATATTAATTTTCCAGAGCTATATGAAAATATAGATTCTATTCTTTTCAAGATGGCATCTAATAAAGTTACTCATGCTTTATGTGTGAGTGTTACTTTAGACAAATTACCCGACATTTTTAAAATTGCTAATACATATCCACATATTTTTGCATCTGTTGGAGTTCATCCGGATTACGAAGACATTGAAGAACCCTCTCTGGAGGAGTTATGTAGCTTTGCTAAAGAAAAAAAGGTTGTAGCTATTGGCGAAACTGGACTAGATTATTTTAGAGTGCAAGGGGATCTTTCATGGCAAAGGGATCGTTTTAGAAGACATATTAAAGCTGCTATTCAATCAAATTTACCTCTTATTATTCATACAAGAAATGCAGCAGAGGATACTTTAAAAATTATGCGAGAGGAGGGCGCTAATCATGTGGGTGGTGTAATGCACTGCTTTACAGAATCCCTTGATGTAGCTCTCGAAGCTATTAAACTTAATTTTTATATTTCATTTTCGGGCATTGTAACATTTAAAAATGCAACAGAACTTAAAGAAGTTGTGAAAGCTATTCCACTTGATCGGATTCTTATTGAGACTGATTCCCCATACCTGGCTCCTGTACCTTATCGAGGTAAAATAAATGATCCATCCAATGTGATTCATGTAGCAGAGGAAATTGCAAAACTAAAAAATATTTCAATGGAAGAGGTTGGTGAAGTAACCACGCAAAATTTCTTTAAGCTTTTTTCAAAATGCCGTCCTTCGAATTAACCATTCTTGGCAGTGGATCAAGCGCGGGTACCCCTGTTGTTGGATGCAATTGTGAAACTTGCTTATCTGTCAATCCGAAAAATAAGCGTACACGTTGCTCATCCCTTATTAAATTAAAATCAGGCGAGCATATTCTTATTGATACCAGCCCTGATTTACGTTTTCAATCTCTAAGAGAATCAATCCCAAGAGTTGATGCTGTGCTTTATACACATACTCACGCAGATCATCTTCATGGTATAGATGATTTAAGAGCTTTTTGTCAGTTGCACAAAATGCAAATACCTATTTATGGAAAAAAGGAGTCGCTTGAACATATTGCATTAAAATTTGGCTATGCATTGAACGAGCCTAAAGGGTTTTGGGAAATGCCTGTTTTAAAAGCAATGCCGGTCAATGATCCATTTCAGCTTTTTGGCGAACTTGTAACGCCAATTCCTGTTACCCATGGAAAATCAGAAATCTATGGCTATCGCATTGGAAATTTAGCTTATCTCACTGACGTATCCGATATTCCTAATAACTCACTGAACCTTTTAGATGATTTAGACATCCTACTCTTGGATTGTTTGCGTGTTAAAGAGCATCACACACATATCAATTTCGAACAAAGTTTAATTTTCGCTAATCGAATAAAAGCAAAGAAAACATATTTGATTCATATGACACATGATTTAGAATATGAAGCATTAAAAAATGAATTACCTGACCATATCGATGTTGGATATGACGGGCTTAAAATTATCATCAATTAAAGGTTAATATGTCTACATTATTTAAAAAAATATTATTTATATTCATAACATTAGGGCTTTCTTTTCAGGTATTAGCTGAAGGAAAAAAACTATATACAGAAAATGAGTTTTTAGATGCGTTTGGCGCTAAATCTAAAGAAAAAGTGCTTCAAGTTCTTGGTGAACCAGCTAGGAAAGAGATGTCTGTTAAGCCAACTAATGCAAGTTCTGTAATTGGAAGGCCTTCGGTAGACAAGTCAAACCCTAATAAGCGTGTCAATATTGAGATGTGGTATTACAACAATCTTGTGAAATCTGACGATAAAAATGTCTGGAAACAAACCGAGCTTACGATTATGAATGGTAAAGTAAATAATATAGGCTTCTTTAATAGCCGCTAAGCTCTATGAGTGGCTCATCACACAAGGAGCTGCTAAACCAGGCGATTGTGTTCGCTATTAACGATGCTTGGGATGCATCTCATAAAATCGTTCAAGACATTCATTCTAGTCAAGCTTATTGGATTCATGCCGTACTTCATAAGATCGAAGGTGATGAGTCCAATAGCCGTTATTGGTATGAAAGGGCGCAACAATCTTTCGAAGCATATAACGACCCTATACAAGAACTTATCAATATACAAAATAACTTATAGAAAGCCCTTATGGACAATCAAGACGCCGTTGAAGTGACTTGTACCGACAATGGTAGAAAAGTAATTGGATACGTTCTGAACTATAGGGAAAAGGATCAATTAGAAATTTCCTTAAATACGGTCAAAATTCGAATGCAGTATAAATCAGGAATT
>RFPQ01000097.1 GCA_009926035.1 Betaproteobacteria bacterium | reverse complement strand
CGGAGGCTTAAGCCTCCGTTTATTTCAGCTTAAATTAAATTAAAGACCGATTAATGCGCGGTGAGTCAATCCATTTGCCATAAAGAAAAGCATTGGAAGAGAGAGCATTAAGTTAGTTCTTGATGCTAAGAAAGCAACTCTTCGTGCTTTGGCTTTTTCATCATCTGAAGCTTGAACCATACCTAAAATCTTCTGTTGATTTGGCCAAATTAGCACCCAAACATTAAATAGCATAATCGTACCTAACCAAGAACCGATACCAATGCCTTCGTATCCTGTTTGCAAGGTAAATGCACTAATAAAATTTTCTTGTAAAATTGCAGCGCCTGCTAGCCAAGTTGCTACAGCAGCCCATCTAAACCATAGTAAAGCGCGCGGTGCAACATGCTTTGTAATGCCGCCTGCTGAGCCATCCGCAGCTGCATCTTTTAATGCAGGAATTTGCACTAAATTAAAGTAATAAAGTAAACCAATCCATGTAATACCAGCCACAATATGCAGCCATCTTGCAAGTCCAGGTATAAATTCCATTATTAAACTCCTACAAAATAAAGTTTTTAAGAAAAACGTAAAGTACTAGCGTTAGAACCAAGCCTGAAATGATTGTTCCTAAGATTGTATCAAGTGGATTTTTCATCTAAAAACTCCTCTAAAAAAATACATAGATATTCAAACACTGAGAGTAGCTTAAATAGCCGATTTAAGCAAGATAGCGGGGTTAAAAGGTAAATTAAGTTTGCAAAAAAACCTATTTAAGGCAAAATTGCCCTAGATTTTAAAAAATATTTCCCAATAGTTAATAATCACGTATGTTGACACTCAAATCGGTTGATTCCCAAGCTAAGATTTTTAGTCAGCTGCCTGTCCATAGCTATATCGATCCTCATATTTTCGAAATAGAAAAAAAGGCGATTTTCGATAAATATCCAAAATATGTAGGGCATCGCCTAATGGTGCCTCAACACGGTAATTATCAGGTTTTAGATGCGCTTAATCAATCAGCGATTCTTGTAAATGATCATGGAAAAATCAATGTATTAAGTAATATTTGTCGCCATAGGCAGGCACTTATGCTTGAGAATAAAGGATCAGCATCACATATCGTTTGCCCTCTTCACCGTTGGACGTATGACCTTAATGGAAAACTGAAAGGCGCACCTTATTTTAAAGAAACTCCTTGTCTCAATTTAGAATCATTTCCCGTTGAAGAAATCCACGATCTCATTTTCAAACAAACGCATAAACAAACCTCATTAAATATCAAAGATGCGATGGAATTTAAACAATTAAATCAATTATTAAATTTTGAGTCTTACAAATTACATAGCATCAAAATTGATCATTACAATTTTAATTGGAAAACATTTATTGAGGTTTATCTTGAAGATTATCATGTATGGGCTTTTCATCCAGGCCTCAACAATATCGTAAACTGTGATGATTTATCTTGGGAATTTAAATTATTCTCATCTATTCAAAAAGTACCTTTCAGAGAGAAAAATCATTCAATAAGCTCTCCCATTTATGATCTTTGGAAAACAAAGATTAATGAACAAAGTGGAGATTCAAAACCATCATTTGGTGCAATTTGGCTAACTGTATATCCCTTCTTTATGATCGAATGGTATCCCAATGTGATTGTCGTTTCTCATCTCATTCCAGATGATTCAGATCACTGTAGAAATATTATTGAATTTTATTACCCAGAAGAAACAATTCTTTTTGATCAAGATTATATTGCTGCACAACAATCAGCTTATAACGAAACAGCTCTTGAAGATAAAGTTATTTGTGAAAAGATGCACGAAGGAAGGCGTCTACTATTTAAAAACAAACAAGAGGATATGGGCCCTTATCACGAACCATTAGAAGATGGATTAAAACATTTTCATCAATGGTATCAAACAGAAATGTCTACCTATCTATGACAGACAAAAAAAAAGGTATGCTATGGATGATCGTGGCGACCTTCTTTTTTTCGCTCATGGGATCATTTGTAAAGATTGGTGCTACCCATTTTTCAAGTGTTGAGCTTGTATTTTATAGATCATTCATTAGCTTATTATTCCTTTTTGTTTACATCGTTATCAGTCAAAAAGAATTAAAAACGCCTCATCTTAGAAAACAAATTGACCGGGGCGTTGTAGGGTTTTTATCTTTAGCTTTTTTCTTTTATGCCATTGCGCATCTTAATTTAGGCTCTGCGATGACGCTAAACTATACATCGCCTATATTTCTTGGCTTTTTCTTGCCTTATATCTCACATCAAAGAATTAAAAAATCTATTTTAATGTGCACCATCATTGGTTTTATTGGTGCTTTGTTAATCCTTGATCCACATGGAGAATGGCAAAGTTGGTTTGCAGGTTTAGTAGGCTTGGTATCAGGTATTGGTGCAGCGCTGGCATACATTCATGTCATTCAGCTCAGCAAACTCAATGAACCGGATTGGCGAACAGTATTTTATTTCACGCTTGTATCTTCAATTGGCTCGGGACTATGGATAAGCTTTAATGATTGTCAAAAGCTGGTATGGGGTGATCTGTGGGTATTAATTCCGCTTGGATTATCAGCTACCATTGCTCAAATTGCTATGACACGTGCATACAGACTTGGCAATACCCTTGTGATTGGTGCGCTGTCTTACCTAACGATTGTTTTTTCTGGTGTTATCAGCCTTCTTTATTTTAACGAAGCAATGAGAATAGAAGACTTGATAGGAGCAGCACTTATTATCATGAGCGGAGCTATAGCTTCAAACATTAGCTTAAAATCAAGGATCAATTAAGCCGCAGCGAATAGCAATCAAAGCAATCTCTGCTGAGTTATTTGCATTTAATTTTTGCTTAATATTATACAAATGTGTGCCTACGGTTCTAGGACTCAAACATAAAGTATCAGCAATTTCATTTGTACTTTTACCTTTGGCTAATGCCATAAAGACTTCAAATTCTCGATCTGAGAGAATCTCAACGGGATTTGTTTCACCGGATAATTGCGTAATAGCCATTTGTTGAGCAATACTAGGCTCTAAATAACGCTTTCCTTGATGAATGGATTTAATTGCTTTGATTAATTCTTCAGCTGCACTTCTCTTTGTTAAATAACCCATCGCGCCCGCATTTAAGACCCGCTTGGGATGAACTGAATCCTCATGAGCAGATAAAACAAGAATTTTTGTATTTTTATCCTTCGCCAAAATACGATCAATAGCTTCAAGTCCACCTATTCCTGGCATTGTAATATCCATGACAATAATATCGGGTTTTAATTCTTGAAATAGCTTCACAGCAACCTCGCCACTCTCAGCCTCGCCTATAACTTTAATATCTGCTTCAGCTTCGATGAGCATTTTAAAGCCCATGCGAACTACAGCATGATCATCAACAAGTAATATCTTAATTTGACTCAACTTATAATCCTTTTTAAGTGGGCACAGAAATTAAAATCTGTGTACCTTGATTCTTTTTAGAAACTAATTCAAATGAACCATTCAATGACTGAATGCGCTCTTGCATACCCAAAATGCCAAAATTTTTTGTTTGATCTACTTTTTTAAGATCCATACCTTGACCATCATCTCTAAAATTTAATTCTAAAAGCCCCTTTTTATTTAATGCCAAATTAATTTCGATTGTTTTAGCTTTTGAATGCTTTAATACATTATTCATTGCTTCTTGAATAATTCGATAAATATTTATATTTAAAGTTTCATTTAAGCCATTAAGATCTCCTTTAATTGACAAATGAATATTCAAATCTTGATATTGTTTTTGCCAGGTATTTATCGTGTCTTTTAGAGTTTCAGCCAAACCCAAGTTATCAAGTGCGCTTGGTCTTAATTGTTTAATAATGCTATGCATACCATCATATATTTGATTGGCTGCAGAAATCACAGAGTCTGCATTTTTCTCAATTTCAGGTGATATTTTTTTAGCTTTATTTGATATGTTAGATGCAAATATTTTAATGGCAGATACATACTGCCCTAACTCATCATGGAGCTCTCTTGCCAAACTTCTTCTTTCATCTTCAATATGGCTTTGAATTAATTGAGTGAATTTTCTATTTTCTTCAAGTTTTAATTTTGATTCTTCTGCA
>RFPQ01000096.1 GCA_009926035.1 Betaproteobacteria bacterium | reverse complement strand
TCTTCTTTATTTTAATTCAAGCACCGATTCTAGCGGTACCCTTAATATAACTGCAACTTTTGAAATTGGCACCAACATTGATCAGGCTACTTTCAATGTAAGTAATCGTGTCAACATCGCTTCTCCTCGCTTGCCAGAAATGGTAAGGCGCACAGGTGTCATTGTGCAAAAAAAATCAAATGACATTCTTTTGGTGGTCATGCTCACGTCAAAAGCTAAACAATTTGATCCACTTTATTTAAGTAACTATGCAACGCTAAACGTATTAGATGAAATCAAACGGGTCAAAGGTGTTGGTGATGCTAATATTTTTGGAGCTCGCGATTACTCTATGCGAATCTGGCTAAAACCAGATCGAATGGCACAGCTTGGTATTACAACCACTGATATCGCAGCTGCCATTCAAAGCCAAAATGCACAATATGTGGCAGGTAAAATTGGTCAAGAACCCTCAGTCACTGATCAACAGCTTATATATACAGTGAATGCAAAAGGTCGATTGTTAGATCCTGACCAATTTGGAAATATTATCGTAAGAGCTGGCGGGCCTGATGGCATTCTTTATCTCAAGGACATTGCACGCATCGAATTGGGTGCACAAACCTATGATATTAATACCACATTGAATGGCAAACCCGGAGTAGGCATTCCTATTTTCCTTCAAACAGGTGCTAACGCTCTTGATACAGCCAAAGGTATTAAAGAAAAAATGGCAGAACTCAAAGAGCGCTTTCCTAAGGGTATGGATTTTGAAATTCCCTACGATACAAGCAACTTTGTAAAAGCATCTATGAAAGAAGTATTTAAAACGTTGGGCGAAGCAATGCTTCTTGTAGTGCTTGTCGTATTTTTATTCTTACAAAATTGGCGTGCCACTTTAATTCCTATTATTGCGGTACCAATATCTCTTATAGGCACATTTGCAGGTTTATATCTTTTTGGTTTTTCAATAAATACACTGACCCTTTTTGCTATGGTCTTATCTATTGGTATCGTAGTCGATGATGCCATTGTCGTTTTAGAAAATATTGAGCGCTTGATGTCGGAAGAAAAACTTTCACCCATTAAAGCTGCTATTAAATCGATGGAACAAGTCGCTGCTGCAGTGATTGCCATTGTATTAGTGTTGTGTGCTGTCTTTGTGCCAGTTGCATTTATGGGTGGTATCGCAGGAGAGCTTTATCGTCAATTTGCAGTGACAGTAGCCATTGCTGTGGTGATATCAGGCATTGTGGCACTTACACTTACGCCCGCATTATGTGCAATGATTTTAAATCCAAATAATATTCATTCTAAATTTTTTGATCGTTTTAATAATGGCTTTAATCGTTTAACTCATTTTTACATTAAGGTCGTTAATAACACCCTGCGTCATCGTATTATTGGCGGTATTGTTTTTGTTGGTATTGTGATTAGTTCTGTTTTTCTTTTTAAATTTACACCCACAAGCTTTATACCTTCTGAAGATCAAGGTTATGTCATCACAGCAGTGATGCTCCCTGATGGTGCTACGATTAGTCGAACTTCTAAAACGACCGAAGCTGTTCGTTCCGCAATAGCTTCAGATCCTGCCAGTACATTTCAATTTGCAGTGAATGGTTATGATCTTATTGGTGGTGGTAACAAATCAAATTCAGCCACTATGTTTGTAAGATTAAAAGATTGGGCGGAAAGAAGTAGCTCTGCGAGTGATATTGTTAAAAAACTTTTTGGTATTGGTATGATGCAGCCCGACGGTCTTGCAATTGCGTTTAATCCGCCGTCCATTCGTGGCTTAGGTAATTCTGGCAGCATGGAAATTTATATTCAAAGTCGTAGCGATACAAATCCATTACGTTTATTTGCAGCAGTGAATTTATTTATTGAGGCACTTAACAAAGAACCGCGTCTTACAGGTATCAATACTTTTTTTAGGCCTACCGTACCGCAACTCTTTATTGAAGTAGATGAAGCCAAAGCTATGAGCTTAGGTATTCCTATTTCAAGTATTTATGACACGCTTCAAAGTACCATGGGTTCACTTTATGTGAATGATTTTAATAAATCAGGCAGGACTTATCGTGTGCAACTTCAGGCAGAAGCGCCTTATCGAATGAAGCCTGATGATTTAGGTAAAGTTTATGTGCGATCAAATACTGGAGCTATGGTTCCCCTTTCAGCAGTTAGCACTGTGAATAGCATTGTCGGTGCAGAACAACTTGAACGTTTTAATGGGCTTCTATCAGCTAAGGTCTTAGCAGGTGGTGCTCCTGGTGTAAGTTCAGGTGACGCAATTAAACTCGTTGAGAAAATTGCAAAAGAAAGCTTGCCTGATGGTTATCAAATGGCTTGGACTGGACAGGCTTACCAAGAAAAACGTACGGGCTCTGCATCGCTCTTTGCATTTGGTTTTGCCATTATTATGGTATTCCTGATTTTAGCTGCACAATTTGAAACATGGGTATTACCCCTTGCAGTGATTATGGCTGTGCCATTTGCGCTCACTGGTGCTCTGCTTGCTATTATGGCTCGCGGCATGCCGAATGATATTTATTTTCAGATCGGCTTAATTACTTTAATTGGTCTTACTGCTAAAAATGCAATTTTAATTGTAGAGTTCGCAAGCCAAAAAATGGAGGAGGGAATGCCTCTCATGGAGGCAGCTATTGAAGCTGCTCGCCTTCGATTTAGACCTATTATCATGACATCCATGGCGTTCGTTTTTGGTATTGTGCCTCTTGTCTTCGCTACAGGTGCGGGTGCAGCCGCTCGACAATCCATGGGAACTGGTGTTTTCGGCGGTATGATCTTGGCAACTTTTATTGCGACTATTTTTATTCCGCTATTTTTTGTATGGTTAAGTAAACATCAAAAAGATCGTATTGGAAGTTATATCAAAATTGCTGAAGAGTTTAAAAATAAACAATGAAAATCATATTTTTAATATCGCTGATTTTGATTACAAGTTGCACTCTCGTTGGGCCTGACTATAAACGCCCAGAAATTAATTTACCTAATACTTATCATCAAGAAGTTAATAAGGAAAATATAGTCACAGATTTAAATCATTGGTGGAAGCTTTATCAAGACCCGGCACTTGATGATCTCATGGATAAAGCATTAAATAAGAATGTAGATATAAATGCCGCTATTGCCCGCTTAGAGGAAGCTGATGCATATTTAAAACAAGTAGGTGCCGCTCTAATACCTTCTGTAGATCTAACGTCTCAGGGAAACCGCAGTAAAGCAACTGAAACTGGCATTATTCCTCCAAGCTTTGTAAAGCCTTTTCGTAAAAATTTCAATATTCAATTAGGTACATCATTTGAGCTAGATTTTTGGGGAAGATTACGTCGAGCAAAAGAATCAGCGCGCGCAGAATATATAGCATCTCAATATTCCAAAGACACTGTAGTGTTAAGTTTACAAAGCACGCTTGCAAGTAATTACTTATTATTACGAAG
This sequence comes from Betaproteobacteria bacterium, assembly GCA_009926035.1. Taxonomy (GTDB): domain Bacteria; phylum Pseudomonadota; class Gammaproteobacteria; order Burkholderiales; family Methylophilaceae; genus Methylopumilus. Next base: position 661 of record RFPQ01000096.1, on the reverse strand, counting down.
CATTGATTCACAAATACTAGCTTTAAAAGATAATGTTGGATATCGCAAAGAAAATTTAGAATTAACCAGAAAACGTTTGGAGAGCGGGCTTATATCAGCACTCGATCTTCATCAAGCAGAAGCAGCTTTTAATAATCTTTCTGCGCAACTTAGTGACCTTATTCGTCAACGTGAAATCATTGGTAATCAGCTTATTCTTTTATCAGGCGATATGAATTTAAATATTCCAGAAAATAAATTAGATGTTTTAGTTACACCTCCCATACCGCCGGCTAATATGCCCTCATCACTTTTAGAAGCGAGGCCAGATATTAAAGAAGCTGAACAAATAATGATTGCAGCCAATGCAAATATTGGCGTTGCTAAAGCAGCTCTTTTTCCAAATATTGTTCTTACAGCAAATTTCGGAAGAGAAAGTGCTGAATTAAAAAATATTGATAAAACTGGTTCAAATATATGGGGGGTCGGTTTGGGATTAACGCTACCAATTTTTGACTCAGGAAGAGCACAAGCAAAAGTTTCTCAAGCAACAGCCAAACAAAAAGAGGCGCTTAGTTATTACGAGTCCTCTATACAAAATGCTTTTAAAGAAGTGAATAACGCGATCGTTTCTTTAAAAGAATATACAGAGCAGGAAAATGATTTAAAACTCACACAAGAT
>RFPQ01000095.1 GCA_009926035.1 Betaproteobacteria bacterium | reverse complement strand
TACAAGAGTTTTGATATTCGTACTGAAGATGGTAAAAAAATTACTTTTTTACGCGTGCAAGAATCTCCTGAAACTCAACTATTTAGGGTTGATGAAGGCTTGCTTTATCATTTTGGCAGTGATATTGGATTTACGATGATGAATCCACCGATTGAGCAGCCTAAAAAATAAATTTATTTATGCCGGAACTTCCTGAGGTTGAGATTACCTGTATGGGGCTTCAGCCCATACTTAAAAAATCTATCAAAGATATTATTGTTAGAAACCCCTCTCTAAGATGGCCAGTTCCATCGCATTTAAAAAGAACACTTCCTAACCAAAAAATATTAAATATAAAAAGACGTGCGAAATATATTCTTATTCAATTTGAGAGTGGACATCTAATGATTCATTTGGGCATGTCCGGACGACTTGAAATTTTAAGAAAAGATGTTTCTCCTTATAAGCACGATCATGTGGATATTCAATTTCATAACACAAATAATATTTTAAGATATACAGATCCTAGAAGATTTGGCTCAATACATTGGTTAGAGAGCGACATTAACGAGCATTTTTTGATATCAAAATTGGGCCCCGAGCCATTAGAAAAATTATTTACTGAAAAATATTTATTTTTAAAAATACAAAATAAAAAAACTACTATTAAAAATATAATTATGGATAGCCATATTGTTGTTGGAGTTGGAAATATTTACGCGAGCGAATCATTATTTAAAGCTGGGGTACTTCCAAGCAGAATAGCACAGGACGTAACATTGAATGAATGCAAGAAGATCGTGAAATACATCAAAGAAACACTAAATAAAGCTATCGAATTAGGAGGCAGCTCGCTTAGAAATTTTTATAATGTGAACGGACAGTCTGGTTACTTTCAACAAACATATGCAGTATATGGAAGAAAAGGGAAAGCCTGTCGCAAATGCAAATCAACCATTGAATCAATAATTATTGCGCAGCGATCAAGCTTTTTTTGCCCTAAATGCCAAACTTAATTATTGATTTTTTCTGCTTCCTTTATGATATTGGGAAGCAAAGAACCTACTATCATTCCAATAATGCTATTACCCAAGCCTATAAGTTGTGCTGGTATTAGTGTATGGTCACCGAGAAAAATTTCAACAAATAACCAAGACCCTATTCCCCCAATGATAGCCAATAAAGCTCCCTGACTATTTGCTTTTTTCCAAAATGCACCAAACACTAATGGGACAAATGCGCCGGCAAGTGTAATTTTATAAGCTGATTCAACCATTCCAAAAATTGAGAGATTTGAACTGAGTGCATAAAGCAAAACAAAAGAAGAAAAACATACAAGTGTAATTCTCATAATTTTAAGTAAATGTTTATCGCTAATTTTTGGAAAATACCCTTTTACAATATTTTCTGCAAAAGTAATGGAAGGCGCTAAAAGTGTTGCAGAAGAGCAGCTCATAATCGCTGATAAAACTGCCCCGAAGAATATTACCTGTGCAAATAAAGGCATATAATTAAGTACAAGCATTGGTAAAACGTGTTGTGAATTTGTATTTACAAGGCCATTAAAATATTCTGCATCAATTAAAGTTGCTGAGTACGCAATAAACATTGGTACAAATGTGAATGTAAAATAAATTAATGCTCCGAGTATTGAGCCGTATAAGGCAATTTTCGCAGTTTTCGCAGATGTAACTCGTTGAAATACATCTTGTTGAGGAACTGATCCTAACATCATAGTAATCCATGATCCATGTCCAAATATCACCTTTAGGGAAAAAATCTAATTTATGATTAGTGGCTGCACTTGCAATCACAGGAGCAATTCCGCCCGTTAATTGAGAAATCGCATTTGCAATATAAAGAAGCCCACCAATAACCACGATCATTTGAATAAAATCTAAAATGGCTACAGACAACATGCCGCCAAACGTTGTGAAAGTAAGCACAATTAAAGTGCCAATAATCATACCCATTTGCTCGCTAATAAATTCATCTGTAATTAGATTAAATATCAAACCAAGTGCTTTAATCTGAGCTGCGACCCATCCTAAGTATGAAATAACAATAGCAATGGTCGTTAAAACCTCAATGCTTCTGTTATATCTGGCTTTATAGAAGTCACCTAAGGTGATGATATTTAATTTGTATAATTTAGAGGAAAAAAATAAGCCAGCAATAATCAAACAAAGACTTGAACCAAAGGGGTCAGCTACAACCCCATTTAATCCTTCTTTAACAAAAGTTGATGAAACGCCAAAAATTGCTTCTGCGCCAAACCATGTAGCAAAGACGGTTGCAGTGACTATAGGAAGGGGAAGGTGGCGACCTGCTACAGCATAATCTTTTGTATTCTTAACGCGAGAAGATACAAAGATACCGATTCCAATAGTGACTAATAGATAAAGAGATACAAACCAGATAAGCAATTAATGCTTCCTTAATTTATTTAATAAAATAAAACAAGATCACTAAATTTACCAATAACGCAATTCCAATGAAAGTGATTATGATTTTAAACCAACGAGTTTGATTCTTCTGAGACTTTAAGAAGTTTTCAAAGTCATCTTTTGTCATTACATTTCCATTTTGTAAATTATTTTTTTCGAGAAACTCATGAATGAGCCTAGGTAATTTAGGGGTGAGATGAAGCCAATGAGGAAATTCATTTTTAAAGCTTTTAATAATATGTTTAATACCTTTTTGTTCCGACATATATTTTTTTAGAAATGGCGCGGCTGTTTTCCATAAGTCTAAATCAGGATCTAGGTTTCTACCAAGACCTTCTACATTTAAAAGTGTTTTTTGGAGCATTGTTAGTTGAGGTTGAATTTCCATATTAAATCGTCTGGATGTTTGAAATAATCTAATGAGTAGACGTCCAAATGAAATTTCTTTTAAGGGCTTATTAAATATAGGCTCACATACCGAGCGAATAGCATTTTCAAATTCATCAATAGAAGTGTCCTTAGGGACCCATCCAGACTCGATATGTGCCAGAGCTACATCATGATAGTCACGCTTAAAAAAAGCTAAAAAATTACGTGCTAAATAGTTCTTATCATTCTCATTTAAAGAGCCCATAATGCCAAAATCCATAGCAATATAGCGTCCATCATCAGCCACTTGAATATTTCCAGGATGCATATCTGCATGAAAAAAACTATCCCTAAATACTTGGGTAAAAAATATCTCTACACCATTGCGAGCAAGTTCTTTGATGTTAATTTTTTTCTTACGAAGTGTTTCGATATAGCTGATTGGTGTTCCATGCATTCTTTCCATCACCATCACATCTTCATTGCAAAAATCCCAATAAACTTCTGGAACGATAAGTAATTTTTTATCCTTGAAGTTTTCACCCAAGCGACTGCAATTTGCTGCATCTAACATAAGATTTAATTCGCACTGCACATGCTTATAAAATTCAGCAACCACTTCTCTTGGTCTTAAGCGCTTTCCATCAGACCAGATTAATTCTAGTAAGCGAGCAATAAGATATAAAAGCTTAATATCTTTATCGATGACATGCTTAATATTGGGCCTTAATATTTTAACTGCAACATGCTTACCGTCATGGAGTGTTGCGAAATGAACTTGTGCTACTGATGCGCTTGCTATTGGCTTAGTATCAAATGATTTAAAAATCTTATCCAGTGAGCTGCCATACGAATTCATAATGACTTTTTCGGCATCTTTGTATGGAAAAGGAGGTACTTGATCCTGCAGCAAAGCTAATTCATCAGCAATATCCAGAGGAATGAGATCTCTTCTAGTAGATAACATTTGGCCAAACTTAACAAAGATAGGACCTAAATTTTCAAGCGCAAGCCTAAGTCTTGTTCCTCTATTTTTATTATGTGGCCTGAAGAAAAAGATTGTTGAAATAAAGTGAGCAAGAAAATTGAGCTTTCGATTGAATACTATAAACTCCTCAAGGCGATATTTAAGGAGTATGTAGATGATGTAAATAAGCCTAATATATTTCATAGTTTTTGAAGTCTTTGCTCTAAGCGATCAACATCAAATCTTAAGGTATCAACTTCTTTATTGAATTGATCAACCAGTCTTTTTTTTGCAATAAGTGGTTTTTCTTCAAGCCAATATTCTTTGAAGGTATCTGCGACATTGAATGATGTTTCTTTTGTGGTTTT
>RFPQ01000094.1 GCA_009926035.1 Betaproteobacteria bacterium | reverse complement strand
ATTAAAAAATCAACTTCCTGAGTGGGTCTCAACCAATTTTCTGTACTAAAAGCAAATAATGTAAGAAATGGAATATTTAATTTTTGACATTGGGTAATTACCGTTTTAACAGATTCCAAGCCTCTTCTATGACCTGAAATACGAGGCATTAAACGTTTTTTTGCCCACCTACCATTGCCGTCCATAATGATAGCAATATGTTTGGGTTTTTCTATTAATCGGTCTTGCGCTTGTAATAAACGGAAAAAATTAAACACTAAATAGCGAGCAATTCAGATTCTTTTAACTGAAGAAGTTTGTCAATTTCAGCGATAAATTTATCTGTAATTTTTTGAACATCATCTTGGGACCTTCTCTCGTCATCCTCACTAATTTCTTTTTCTTTGAGGGATTTTTTTAATGAGTCATTTGCATCGCGTCTAATATTTCGAATTGCCACTTTTGCAGATTCAGCTTCAGTGCGCACAACCTTTATAAGATCTTTTCTTCGTTCTTCAGTAAGTGTTGGCATTGGCACACGAATGAGATCTCCAGATGTTGCTGGATTCAATCCAAGATCACTATCACGAATTGCTTTCTCAACTTTAGCAACCATGCTTTTTTCATAAGGTTGAACATTAATTGTTTTTGCATCTCCTAAGTTAACACCAGCAACCTGATTTATAGGAACCATCGATCCGTAATAATCAATAAGAATGTGGTCAAGAAGGCCTGTATGCGCTCTACCCGTTCTAATTTTTGCAAGATCAGACTTAAAGGAGTCTAGAGATTTTTGCATTTTTTCATTTACATTTATTTTTATTGCTTCAGTCATTACAGTCCTCTTTAATCAATGAACATTAGGCATTACGAGTGTGCCTTCATTTTGCCCTAATAAAATATTTTTAAGCGCTCCAGATTTGAATATATTAAATACTGCTATAGGTAATTGTTGATCCCGACACAATGTAAGCGCTGTAGCATCCATTACTTTTAAATCTTTTTGAATGGCTTCGTCAAAACTTACAACCTCATAACGTTTTGCCTTTGGATTTTTTTTTGGGTCTTCTGAATAGATCCCATCTACTTTAGTGGCTTTAATCATAATATCCGCATTCATTTCAACTCCGCGCAAAGCAGCGGCAGTATCGGTTGTAAAGAAGGGATTGCCAGTACCTGCAGCAAAAATCACTACCTTGCCTTCTTCTAAATAACGAATTGCCTTTCCTCGGATATAAGGCTCAACGACTTGCTCTATATTAAGTGCCGATTGAACACGAGCTAGAATGCCTGCATGTTTCATTGCGTCCTGAAGAGCCAGAGCATTCATAACGGTTGCCATCATACCCATATAGTCAGCAGTTGCTCTATCCATACCTGCAGCACCCAAAGCAACTCCTCTGAATATATTACCACCACCAATCACAATGCCTATTTGAACTTTTAAGTCGAGTGCTTCTTTGATTTCATGTACAACATTTGAAATAGTATGTTGATTAATACCAAAGGGATCGTCACCCATAAGGGCTTCACCTGAAATTTTTAGCAAAACTCTTTTGTACGCAGATGGTGTCATATTTTTTATTAAAGTTTAACGTATTTTTAAAATAGAAGACATAAAAAAAGGATTGTATATAAATCATACAATCCTTTATCAGTTCTTATTGCTGAATTAAACCTTTGCTGCTGCTGCGACCTCTGCGGCATAATCCACAACTGCTTTTTCTATGCCTTCGCCCACAGAATAAATGCTAAATGCGTTAATTGTCGCATTGTTAGTTTTTAACAGCTGCTCAATAGTTACTTTATCGTCTTTCACAAAAGGTTGATTTAACAATGTAACTTCTTTGAGGAATTTTTGAACTGTACCTTCTGCAATTTTTTCAAGCATAGCTTCAGGCTTACCCGCTTCTTTTGCTTTTTCGATTGCAACACGCTTTTCTACCTCAATTAATTGGGCGTCAATACCTGAAGCATTAAGAGCTTTAGGTTTGTTTGCAGCAATATGCATCGCTAGATCTTTACCTAAAGCATCGTCACCGCCCTGAAGATCGAGGAGGACACCAATTCTTCCGCTATGAACATAACTTACTATTTGACCAGTTGTTTGATATCGAATAAATCGACGTGGCGTAATATTTTCCCCAATTTTTCCAACAAGCTGCGCTCTCACTTCTTCAGCGTTACCTGACGTCATCATTAAATTTGTTAGAGCCTCAATATTAGATGGATTCTTTTCATTAATAGCACTTACAAGATCATGTGCATATTTTAAAAAGTCTTCATTTTTGGCACAAAAATCTGTTTCCGAGTTCACCTCAAGAAGCGTTCCTGTTTTACCGTCTTTAGCTACAAAAGCTATGACAATTCCCTCTGCTGCTAATCTTCCAGCGGCTTTACTTGCTTTATTACCAAAACGAACTCTAAGAATTTCTTCTGCACGTGCACTGTCTCCACCAGCTTCTGTCAATGCTTTTTTACAATCCATCATAGGTGCGTCTGTGCGATCGCGAAGGTCTTTGACCATACTTGCGGTTATTTCTGCCACTTTGATACTCCTTAAATTCTGTATGATTAAACTTATTATTAAAAAAGGGGCATGAAGCCCCTTTTAAACGATTACATAAAAATTATTCAGTAACTGTCTCAGTTACTTCTACAAACTCTTCTTCTTGTGATACCGACTTAGCAAGCTCATTTAATGCTTGACTCTTACCTTCTAAAACTGCATCGGCCATGCCTCTAGCATAAAGTCTAATAGCTCTACTTGAGTCATCATTGCCAGGAATAACATATGAAATATCATCAGGCGAGTTATTTGTATCGACTACACCAATAATAGGTATACCAAGTTTATTTGCTTCTACTACAGCACCACTTTCATGTCCCACATCAATAATGAATATTGCATCAGGAAGTGCTGTCATATCTTTAATACCACCAATTGAGCGTTGCAATTTCTCATAGTCGCGCTTATAACCTAAAGCTTCTTTTTTATTAAACTTTTGTAAGCTTCCGTCTTGAAGCATAGCCTCATAATCATTAAGACGCTTAATAGATTGTCTAACAGTTTTAAAATTTGTAAGCATGCCACCTAACCATCTGTGGTTTACATAAGATACACCCGCACGAGATGCTTCTTCCTTAAGAATTTCTCGAGCTTGCCTTTTAGTGCCCACAAAAAGAATACGCCCTTTATTTGCAGCAAGAGTTCGAATGTACTTCAAAGCCTCTTGAAACATGGGTAATGTCTTTTCTAGGTTAACAATATGAATTTTATTCCTATCGCCAAAAATGTATGGTGCCATTCTTGGGTTCCAGTAACGGGTTTGATGGCCGAAATGGACACCCGCTTCTAACATTTGACGCATAGTAACTGACATATTTGACTCCGTTGTTATGGGTTAAAAAAACATTACCTAATTACATCTATTTTCATAGACACCCTAACGTTAGGCAATGCAAAATTATTTCCTCAAGATCCTTGAAGAAGCGCGCTATAATAGCACAAAAAATAAGCTCAAACGCAATATAAACGCAGCAATCATGACAATACACATCAAAAATCCCCAAGAAATAGAAAAAATGCGTGTTGCTGGTAAATTAGCATCAGAAGTCCTTGATTTTATTACACCTTTTGTAAAGTCTGGTATCACCACTGACGAAATCGACAAACTTTGTCATGATTATATGGTTAATGTACAAAATACTATCCCCGCTCCGCTCAATTATGCTCCGGACGGACACACACCATATCCCAAGTCAATTTGCACTTCTATTAATCATCAAATCTGTCATGGCGTCCCAGGGCCAAAAGCGCTTAAAGAAGGTGATATTGTAAATATTGATGTTACCGTTATTAAAGATGGTTTCCATGGCGATACAAGTAGGATGTTTCATGTGGGCGAAACCTCTATCCAAGCAAAACGTTTATGTAAACTGACTTATGAAGCCATGTGGCTAGGGATTCAAATAGTAAAGCCCGGAGCAAAATTAGGCGATATCGGATTTGTCATTCAAGATTTTGCTGAAAAAAATGGTTTTAGTGTAGTACGAGAATTTTGTGGTCATGGTATTGGCAAGCGATTTCATGAAGAACCTCAAGTGCTTCATTATGGAAAACCAGGTACAGGACTTACTTTGGAAGCGGGTATGATTTTTACAATTGAACCAATGATCAATGCAGG
>RFPQ01000093.1 GCA_009926035.1 Betaproteobacteria bacterium | reverse complement strand
AGAAAAACTTCCTGAAGGATTTCAGCGGTCTGAATTTCTTTTATCACATGGCGCAATTGATATGATTGTAGATCGCCGTGACATGAAAAAGAAACTTGTTAATTTAATATCTAAATTATCTAAAAATTAATTTAACTCCACTCCAGTTTCCACATAATCGCCCTATGAGTCTTAAAGATTGGCTAGGGTATATTGAATCGATTCACCCCTCCACAATTGATCTCACTCTTGAGCGTATCAAAGTTGTTGTTGAGCGTTTAAATCTAGATATTTCTTTCTCTATCATTACTGTTGGCGGCACTAATGGCAAAGGCTCTACCTGTGCTATTTTGGAGTCGATTTATAAGGAGGCGGGTTATAAAGTAGGCTGCTATACCTCACCTCATTTTTTACATTTTAATGAGCGAATTAAAATTCAAACAGTTCCTGTTTCAGATGATCTTATTTGTGAAGCTTTTACAAAAATTGAATCAGTTAGAAAGGAAATCACACTTACTTATTTCGAATACAGCACAATCGCTGCCATGATTATTTTTGCCGACGCTGATCTTGATATTGCTATTCTTGAAGTAGGTTTAGGTGGCAGGTTAGATGCTGTAAATGTTTTTGATTCAGATTGTGCCATTGTCACTACCATTGATCTTGATCATATGGAATATTTAGGACATACAAGGGAGGCGATCGGTTTTGAAAAAGCTGGAATCTATCGTGCTAATAAAGCAGCAATATGTGGCGACTTCGATCCTCCGCAATCTTTAATAAAACATTGTGAATCTATTCATGCTGAATTAAAAATGATAGGTAAAGATTTTGCTTATGAAGCACATCATGATTCCTTTGATTTTTCGATTGAATCCTCTTTTGTGATGAATGTACCATTACCTAGATTGCAAGGTTTTTTTCAACTTGCGAATGCTTCAAATGCACTCATGGCAGTCAAAATAATGGAAGATCAATTACCTTTAACTGAAGCCGCAATTCAACAAGGCATTGCTTCAGCATTATTACCAGGACGATTTCAGGAAGTGAAAACAAATCCTTCTTTGATTTTAGATGTTGCGCATAACCCTCATGCAGCTAGATCTTTAAGCGATAATCTAAGAGCCCATAGCGCGTCTGGCAAAACGATCGCCATATTTTCAATTCTTAGAGATAAAGATATCTTAGGCGTAGTTGAAGCAGTAAGTCTTGATATTGATGCTTGGTATATTGCAGAAATTCAAAATGAGAGAGCCGCTAATATAGATACCATTTCTAATGCCATATATAAAGTTAATCCATCAGCGCATATAGTGCCATTTAAAAATATACAAGAAGCGTACCAATTTGCATCCAATGAAGTCGCGAGGAATGATAGAATAATCGCATTCGGTTCTTTCTTTACCGTAGCCGATATTATGAAACTTATTCCCTAAGTTATGAGCGAAGACAATTCAATACAGCCTCAAGAAGATAAACTGATTAGCCAGGCCAAAAAGAGGCTTCTTGGCGCATGTGTCCTGTTATTTATTCTTCTTATTTCGGCACCTTTTGTTTTAAAAAATCGTAATGAAGAAGGACCTACTGAACCTATTAAGATTTCAATGGAAAGTTCACCTGTCATTGCTGACATGAATGCCGAAAGCATTAAGCCAGCAGATATAAAACCAGAGATTCCAGAATCACCTAGCCCTCAAAACAAAAAAGAATTATCGCCATCATCACCTGATACAAAGGCAAAACAGGAAACAATCATATTATCAAATAGCGGCTTGTACATTCAATTAGGCGTTTTTTCAGACGTGGAAAAAGTAAAACCGCTTCAACAAAAATTAAATCTAATCAATATTCAAACTAAAAGTGAAGTGGTTAAGATTAATGGTGTCGATAAAGTAAGATTAATTACAGATGAATTTAAAACTGAAGCTTTAGCAAAAGACACATTACTTAAAATTAAAAATGCAGGTATCACAGGCATTATCAAGAAGATTAATTAATGACATTTATTGATTATGGTTTTTTTATCATCATCATTGTTTCTTGTCTTCTTGGCTGCTACCGTGGTTTTGTGCGAGAACTTCTTTCTATCATTGCTTGGTTTTTTGCGTTTTATTTAGCACAATCTTTTTCTCTTGTTATTGCTTCAAAACTTCATTGGATTGATACGGAATCGATTCGAAATTTAGTCGCTTACGTCTTGATTTTTATTGCTGCCCTTGCTCTTTCAATGGGTGTCATTGCTATTCTGAACAAATTTATTAAATATACAGGCCTTTCATTTCCTAATATTTTATTGGGCGGCTTATTTGGTTTTATTCGCGGAATCTTTATTGGCTTGATTTGTCATTTTGTTATTCAATCAACCTCGTTTGTAAATCATTCCGCTTGGCAAGATGCTTTTATTAAACCTTATTTCGAATCTTTTACAGCCAAGGCAGGCGTTTATTTGCCACTAGATATCCTTAAGCATGTAAAATATCCTCAACGAACATATTTTTAAGGCGCTGAAATGTGTGGAATCCTTGGAATAGTCGGTAAAAATCCTGTTAATCAGCTACTTTATGATGGCTTATTAGTTCTTCAGCATCGGGGTCAAGATGCTGCTGGTATTGTCACCTGTGACGGCAATACTTTCTTTATGCATAAAAATAATGGTCTCGTGAAAGATGTTTTTCATACCCGCCATATGCGAAATCTTATTGGTAATGCTGGTATTGCGCATGTGCGTTATCCTACTGCTGGTTCATCTTCTGCTGCCGAAGCTCAACCTTTTTATGTGAACTCACCTTTTGGTATTGTTTTAGGACATAACGGAAATTTAACGAACGCCGAAAAACTTAAAGAAGATATTTTTAGGCAAGATCTTCGTCATATCAATACCACATCAGATTCAGAAGTTTTACTTAATGTATTAGCGCATGAAATTGAAGAGTCTTCAAAAAGCACTGTCCTTAATAGTGACGTTGTTTTTGATGCTGTTACTTCACTTCATAAGAGATGCAAAGGCGCATATGCTGTAGTTTCTATGATTGCTAATTTCGGTTTACTTGCATTTAGAGATCCTCATGGTATTCGACCGCTTGTTATTGGCAAACACGACAGTCCAGAAGGTGTTGAATATATGGTGGCTTCTGAAAGTGTAGCGCTTGATGTATTGGGATTTAAGTTGGTAAGGGATGTTGAGCCAGGCGAAGCAATCTTTATTGATATGAATGGTAATTTTTATTCTAAACAATGCGCTAAACCTAATCATCATCCTTGTATATTTGAGTATGTATATCTTGCAAGACCTGACTCTGTCATTGATGGCATTTCTGTCTATCAAACACGACTTAATATGGGAAAGACCTTAGCGCAAAAAATTAAAAAAGCATGGGCACATTTAGATATCGATGTAGTGATTCCTATACCCGATACGAGTCGTCCTAGCGCATTACAGCTTGCTCTTGAACTGGGACTTGATTACCGCGAAGGCTTTATTAAAAATCGTTATATTGGTCGTACATTTATTATGCCTGGTCAAGCATTAAGAAAAAAATCAGTGCGACAAAAACTCAATCCCATTAAGATTGAATTTCAAGATAAGAATGTACTGTTAGTAGATGATTCTATTGTGCGAGGTACAACCTCAAAAGAAATTGTTCAAATGGCGAGAGAAGCGGGCGCTAAAAAAGTTTACCTAGTTTCAGCGGCACCTCCCGTGAGATTTCCCAATGTGTATGGCATTGATATGCCTTCACGCACAGAATTATTAGCGCCTAATAAAACAGACGAAGAAATCCGCGAAGAAATTGGTGCGGATGAATTAATTTATCAAGATCTTGATGCACTGATTGAGAATATTGCATCGATCAATCCAAAGCTTAAAAAATTCGACGCTTCTTGTTTTGATGGCAAATACATCACAGGCGACATTGATGAATATTATTTAAAAAATATTGAAACGCTTCGAGCTGACTCTAATAAATCTGATAAGCCATCAAATGCAAGTACACAAATGGATTTAAATTTAATTAAAAATGAAGAGGAAGCTGCTTAATATTAAGGGTTTCTTGACGTATTTTTTTTATCGTGCATAATTCGAACTGCGCTGATTTGAGTGATAATTTATTTCTCAGCTTGCGGGCGCGTTAAAAATACAGCTAAAGCGAGGTCTGTCCCGTTTTAGCTTTTTGTGAAACGGGTTTTTTTATGCCCAAAA
>RFPQ01000092.1 GCA_009926035.1 Betaproteobacteria bacterium | reverse complement strand
GATCAGAATCAAATTGAAAAATTAAAAATGGGTTCTTTTCTTGGTGTTGCCAAGGGAAGCAGGCAGCCGCCTAAATTTATTGTAATTCAACATAATAAAGGTAAAAAAACGCAAAAACCTATTATTTTGGTAGGAAAAGGAATTACTTTTGATGCGGGAGGTATTTCAATTAAGCCTGCAGGTGATATGGATGAAATGAAATATGATATGTGTGGTGCAGCTAGTGTGCTGGGTACTTTTAAGACGATTGGCTTATTAAAGCTTCCTATGAATGTCATTGGAATAATTCCAACATGTGAGAATTTACCAGATGGATTAGCTTTGAAGCCTGGAGATATTTTAACCAGTATGTCAGGTCAAACAATCGAGGTGCTAAATACTGATGCTGAGGGCCGGTTAATTCTGTGTGATGCATTAACCTATGCAGAGAGATTTAATCCTGATGTAGTTATTGATATTGCTACTCTGACTGGTGCATGTGTGATTGCTTTAGGACATCATGCTTCAGGTTTATATAGCAATGACGACAAATTAGCAAAAGATTTAGAATTAGCAGGTCAAATATCTATGGATCGAGCATGGCGCATGCCATTGTGGGAAGACTATCAATCACAATTAGACAGTAACTTTGCTGATATGGCTAATATTGGGGGAAGAGCAGGGGGGAGTATTACTGCTGCATGCTTTTTATCTAGATTTGCAAAAAAATATAAATGGGCTCATTTAGATATTGCAGGCACCGCATGGAAATCTGGAAAAGCTAAAGGTGCTACCGGAAGGCCTGTTGGATTATTAACTCATTATATTTTAAGTAAATTGCATTAGGTCCTCATGACTTATATCGACTTTTATTTTAATGTAGAGAATAAATTCAATAAAATTCACGCAATCATAGAAAGAGAAATTGTTCGTAAAAGAAAAATATTTATACATGTAGATGATTTAAGTGACGCAAAAAGACTAAGCGATTTTCTTTACTCCACCTCACATACCTCATTTTTTCCGCATTCTATAGGGCATTCTGAAGAAATAGCCCCTATCCATATCGACTGGGATCATAAATTTGTAAGTGATGATTTTATGATTAATTTAAAGTCAGATATTTCGCCTTCTTTTTCAAGGTACTTAAGATTAATTGAGATTGTGTCGCAAAATGAAGAAGATAAAAAAATAGCAAGAGATCGTTTAAAATTTTATCGCGATCGCGGATATGAAATTCAATTAATTGACGCTACTAATGAAATGTAATTAGCGAGTAAGTTCGCTATACTGAGAAGAGTTTAGATAAAGCTCTTTGTTGTCAATCTTATCTTGAGATGATATTTTACAAATCCAAGTTTCATAAGGCTTATCATTAATTAATTCGGGTGATTTTTGAATGTTGGAATTAATTTCAATCATGATGCCATTGAGTGGGCCTACTAAATCAGAAGCAGTTTTGACTGATTCAATCGCTCCAAAAGCTACATTTCTTGAAATTTGGGTTTGTAATACGGGTAGATCTACAAAAACGATATCACCTAAAAGATTTTGTGCGTAATCAGTGATACCAATTTCATAAATGTTCTCACCAATAGATTTAATCCATAAGTGTTCAGGCGTATAAATAAGTGTATTAGGAATACTCATAATAAATTAGCTGATAGTAATTTTATCTTTAAATACATTAAGTTAATGACAAATATGATTTTTTTGTTTATTATCGCGTAAATTTAGTAAGAATAGGAGATTACCTAGTGAGAGAGCGTATCAGACTTTTTTTCATCCTAAGCTTAACTTTTTTCTTTTTTTTAGCTTCAATTTCAGCCGAAGCAAACCAACCAAGATCTAAAAAACCTTCAAAAGCAGAATTGGCTCGCATATCCGCAGCAGATAATAAGACTAATAAAGATGGTCTTTTAAGAGTGGCTTCTTCTAACGCCCTTATTGTTAATCAAAATACAGGTGAAGTTTTATATGCAAAAGATACAGATGCACAAACTTCCATCGCATCTCTAACCAAACTTATGACCGCTATGGTGACTTTAGATGCAAAGTTGCCGATGGATGAAGAGATTTCTATTACTGATGAAGATGTGGATACCTTAAAAAATTCAAGCTCAAAATTACCTGTTGGAACAGTATTACCTCGTTCAGAACTTCTTAAAATTGCTTTAATCGCTTCAGATAACCGTGCAGCATCAGCATTGGGTAGAAATTATCCTACTGGAAAAGCTGGCTTTATAAATGCGATGAATATTAAAGCATTACAACTTGATATGACACGAAGTGAGTTTGCAGACGCTACAGGCCTAAATAATCACAATATGTCGACAGCAGAAGATCTTGTAAAGATGGTAAAAGCTGCTTATCAATATCCTGAGATTCGTGAAATTACAACAACAGCTTCGTATGAAGCTTATGTTAAAGGTCACCGCGCACCTGTGAATTTTAATAATACGAATGGATTAGTTAGAAAAAGTGATTGGGTGATTGGATTATCAAAGACTGGTTTTATTCAAGAGGCTGGAAAATGCCTTGTTATGCAAGCGATGATTAGTGGGCAACCAATGATTATCGTATTACTTAAATCTTATGGAAGTGCCACTCGAATTGCAGATGCAAATAGAATTCGAAAGTGGATTGAAAAAACATCTTCAATTTCTTTTTCAGATCAATCTAAAAAAAATAGCTAAGCTTTTTTAGATTTTACGACTTTCTTTTTTGTTGTAGGTTTTTTAATAGTCGCTTTTTTCTCAGATGTTTTCTTATTTGTTGCTTTTTTAACTGTTGTTTTCTTTTTGCCTTTACCCAATGCTTCTTTATTGCTAATCAGAACTAAAGCTTCCTCAAGAGTAATTTTTTCAATATCTTGGTCTTTTGAAAGAGTAACTTTGGTTGAGCCTTTTTGAAGGTATATGCCATACCGACCATTAAAGATTTCAACTGAATGATTCGTTTCGGGCTCATTTCCTAAAGTTCTTAAAGGGGCATTTTTAGCAATAGCTTCTGCAATGAGTTCAAGTCCTCGTTCGAGTGTTACGTCAAAAATGGACTCTGATTTTGGAATAGATTTAAATTTTCCATCATAATTTACATAAGGCCCAAAACGTCCAATATTTACAATCACTTTCTTGCCTGTATCTGGGTGAAGACCTAGCTCTTTAGGAAGCGATAAAAGATTTAATGCGATATTTTCATTTAAATCGCTTAATGATATTTCTTTGGGAACGCTTATGCGCTTAGGTTTCTTTTTGCTGTCTTCCTCTTGAATACCAACTTGAAGATAAGGTCCGTAGGGGCCGACTAATAACAAAACGTCTTTGCCAGTTTCCGGATCCCTACAAACAAGCACAGGTTCATTTGGAGCGCTTGAGTCACCATTTACATTTCTTGTGTAATCACAATCAGGGTAACCCGAACAACCAATAAATTTACCTCTTCTACCTAATCTCGAAAATAAAGGCTTGCCACATTTAGGACAATCTTCGTGAATAGCTTCTTGAGTAATTTCCGCTCGATCTATATTTGATTTTTCAAGAATTGTTTTATTGAAGTCATCCCAAAAGTTTCTGATAAGTGGCACCCACTCTTTATTGTTTTCTGCAATTTCGTCTAATGAACTTTCTAGGCCAGCAGTAAAATCATAATCAACATAACGAGTGAAATGTTCCGTTAGAAATTTATTAACAACACGACCTACATCAGTTGGCATGAATCTTTTTTTATCAAGAATGACATATTCACGATCTTGAAGTGTTGAAATAATGCTCGCATAAGTCGAAGGCCTTCCAATACCGTATTCCTCTAAAGATTTTACTAGACTCGCTTCGGAGTATCTTGGAGGGGGTTCTGTAAAGTGTTGATCACCATATATTTTATCGACAGTTAAAATTTCTCCAGTTTCAAGTGGAGGTAATTTAAGAGAGTCTTCATCTTCATTTGAAGCGTCATCTAAGCTCTCGGTATAAATAGCAATAAATCCAGGGAATATAAGTGTTTGCCCAGTCGCTCTAAATAAATTTGCTTCAGATCCAATAGCCAGATCTACACTTACAGCATCAAATTTAGCTGATGTCATTTGACTTGCTAATGAGCGTTTCCAAATCATTTCATATAACTTAAATTGCTCAGGAGATAGTTTACTAATAAGACTTTGAGGTGTTCGACTGATATCTGTGGGTCGAATGGCTTCGTGTGCTTCT
>RFPQ01000091.1 GCA_009926035.1 Betaproteobacteria bacterium | reverse complement strand
ATCAATTGCTTTAAGCTTAGGCAAACAAAAAGCTTTTGTGATTGGAACTGCAACGACAGAAGACGGCGCACAAAAAATTTCAACTTTTCTCAAAGAACAAAATATTGCAGGCAAAGGTATTAAATTAAATGTTAATGATAATGAAGCTATTCTTCAAACAATAGATGCTATTACCAAAGAACATGGCGACATTTCAATACTTGTTAATAATGCTGGCATTACAAAAGATATGTTGTTCATGCGCATGAAAGAAGAAGAGTGGGATGATGTCATCTCAACTAATTTAAAATCTATTTTTCGAATGAGTCAGGCACTCATTCGAAGCATGATGAAAAGTCGCTACGGTAGGATTATTAATATCACTTCTGTAGTAGGTCATATGGGCAATGCAGGCCAAACAAATTATGCCGCTGCTAAAGCCGGCGTTACAGGTTTCACAAAGTCATTAGCAAAAGAAATTGGTAGTCGAGGTATTACAGTGAATTGTGTAGCGCCCGGATTTATTGATACTGATATGACCAAAGGGTTATCAGAAGAACATAAAAAACAACTTCTAGATCATGTTCCATTAGGCCGCTTAGGAAGTCCTGAGGATATTGGTGCTGCTGTATGCTTTTTAGCTTCAAAAGAAGCGTCTTATATCACAGGCGAGACTCTTCATGTCAATGGTGGAATGTTAATGATTTAAGTTATTTTTTTAACTTTATTACAAAATTCTTAACAAGATTTGTTAAAATAACGTATGGCTTCAATGCCATTTCTTAAATAAAAGGGGTATTTTAGATGTCTGACATCGAACAACGTGTAAAAAAAATTGTTGCAGAACAACTCGGCACCAAAGAAGCTGATGTAAAAAATACATCATCATTTGTAGATGATTTAGGCGCTGATTCACTTGATACAGTTGAGCTCGTAATGGCATTGGAAGAAGAGTTTGATTGTGAAATTCCTGACGAAGAAGCTGAAAAGATTACTACAGTTCAGCAAGCTGTTGATTATATCAACAAAAATTTAAAATAATTCAAATTTTGCCTAACCTTTTCTAAGTATTGAAAGGGTTGTGTTTAATTCATGTCGAAGAGAAGAGTTGTAGTCACCGGTTTAGGTTTGATTACTCCTGTAGGTATAGGGGTAAAAGAATCTTGGGCCAATATCATTAACGGCCAATCTGGCATAGGTAAAATTACCAAATTTGACTGTTCAACCTTTCCCTCTCAAATCGCAGGTCAAGTCAAAAATTTCGACCCACTTGCTTACATTCCCCCTAAAGATGCACGCCGTATGGATACTTTTATTCAATTCGGTATTGCAGCAGGTATTGAAGCATTTAAAGATTCTGGTATTGAAGTTAATGATAATAATAGCGAGCGCATTGGTGTATCTGTTGGTTCAGGCATTGGCGGAATTAATTTAATTGAATCTACAAGCGATGTGTTTGATGAGGGTGGCATTCGTAAAGTGTCGCCATTTTTTATTCCAGGGACAATTATCAATATGATATCTGGCAATCTTTCTATTATGCTTAATTTGAAAGGCCCTAATGTTTCAATTGTCACTGCATGTACAACAGGCACCCATTCAATTGGTGATGCGGCGCGAATGATTGAATATGGCGATGCTGACGTAATGTTGGCGGGAGGGTCAGAAGCCGCTATTACTGAATTATCAGTGGCTGGATTTTCTGCAGCAAAAGCACTTTCATCACGTAATGACGATCCAAAAACGGCAAGCCGTCCTTGGGATAAAGACCGCGATGGTTTTGTTATTGGTGAAGGCGCTGGCGTTATGGTACTTGAGGAATACGAACATGCAAAACGAAGAGGCGCCAAAATTTATGCAGAGCTTTCAGGTTATGGCATGAGTGCAGATGCATATCATATTACCGCTCCCAACATGGATGGGCCGAGACGTTCTATTGTCAATGCATTAAAAAATGCAAATGTTAATATAGATAATGTACAGTATATTAATGCGCATGGTACATCAACACCTCTTGGTGACCTTAATGAAACTAATGCCATTAAAGCTTCATTCGGAGACTTCGCTAAAAAACTCGTTGTGAATTCTACAAAATCAATGACAGGACATTTATTAGGTGGGGCAGGCGGCATCGAATCTGTTTTTACAGTATTGGCTATTCATAATCAAATTTCTCCACCAACAATTAATATTTTTAACCAAGACCCCGAATGCGACCTTGATTATTGTGCCAATGAAGCAAGATCTATGAAAATTGATGTTGCACTCAAAAATAACTTCGGTTTTGGCGGTACCAACGGAAGTCTTGTATTTAAAAAAATATAGGTTCTTGCAAATGGGTTTAATCTAAAATGAACTCATTAATTACTTCATAATTGGCTGTATAACTTGTCAAAACAATTCCTCATTAATGGCACATTCCAGAAGATCAGTCCTTTTGATCGCGCATTTCAATACGGGGACGGAATCTTTAGAACCTTTGTTGTAGAAAATAAAAAAGTGCTTCATTGGAAACATCACTACAAAAAAATAGTAGAAGACTGTCTTGCAGTAAAAATTACCCCTCCAAAAGAAAAAGATTTGCTAACTGATATTGATGCTTTATTTAAATCTAAGAAAAAGTCAGTGGGAAAATTTATTATTTCTAGAGGTAATAGTGAGCGAGGCTATAAATTTAGTGAGGATATTATGCATAATCGTTTTTTAATTAAAACTAAAATGCCAATTTATCCCAAAGAATATTTTAAACTTGGTGTAAATCTATACGTATGCAAGCAAAGGCTTAATCCTTCTATTCTTTCAGGCGTTAAGCATCTAAATCGATTAGAAAATGTTATGGCAAGACAAGAGTGGAAGGGTGACTATTATGCTGATGGTATTCTTCTTGATCAGAATGGATATGTGATCGAATGCATCTCCAGCAATATCTTTATGCGCATAGGAAAAACTATTTACACACCAAAGATAAGCCAAGTAGGTATTAAGGGAGTTACAAGGGGATTGATTATTAAAATCTCTATGAAATTAGGTTTTAAAATTAAAGAGACGACATTTAAGTTAAATAAACTTTTAGAGAGTGATGAGGTCTTTATAACAAACAGTTTATTTGGTGTTTTACAAGTGAAAGAAATTAAAAATAAACTTTGGCAGCATCAAGAATTAGCTTCACTATTTAACCAGTCACTCGAGAATTTTAATACATGAAAAAATGGCTTATTCGGTTAATAATTCTTTTTATTCCCATCCTAATTTGGATCATTCATTTTCTAATAACACCACTTCGCATCAATAAATCAGATTTGTCTATAGAAATCGAGGCTGGTAGCAGTCTAAAAAAAATTGCTTTTCAGCTCGTTGATGAAAAAATTCTTAATGAACCTTGGAGATTCATTATCCTTACCAAAGCTTTGGGACAGTCTAGAAAACTAAGGCCTGGGAACTATAATCTTAATCCAAATATTACGCCTTACCAATTATTGAAATCTTTTGTCGATGGGCGTGCCACTGAAGGTTCTATTACTTTTATAGAAGGACAAGACCTTCATTCGATGTTAGAAAAAATAAAAGCGAACGATAGCATCAAAAAAACAATGAAACCATACGATACAAAAGCTATTGCTATAGCAGTTGGAATTCCATATGAGTCAGCTGAAGGACAATTCTTTCCTGACACTTATTATTTCAGTAGAAATACTACCGACATCGAAATTCTAAAAAGAGCTTATAAGGCGATGCAAAAAAAATTAAATTATGAATGGGCTCATCGATCAGAAGAGGTCCCTTACAAAAATAGCTATGAAGCTCTCATAATGGCTTCTATTATTGAAAAAGAAACAGGCAAGTCAATAGAGGCGAATCTTATCTCTGGAGTATTTATACATCGATTAAGTATTAATATGAAATTACAGAGCGATCCTACAGTAATATATGGACTCGGTAAAAAGTTTACTGGAGATATTACAAAAAAGGATTTGATTACGGACACACCTTACAATACATATACAAGAGAGGGATTGCCTCCAAGCCCTATAACAATGCCAGGGTTAATCTCTATTCGAGCTGCTCTTCACCCCACAAAAACAGATGCTCTGTATTTTGTGGGCAAAGGAGATGGTACACATTACTTTTCTGCCAATTTAAATGATCATAATAATGCTGTCAGAAAGTATCAAATTAAATGATAAACAAAGGTAAATTTATTACATTTGAAGGCGT
>RFPQ01000010.1 GCA_009926035.1 Betaproteobacteria bacterium | reverse complement strand
GCTACATATCTATGAGCCATTTCCTTCCAAGCTTTGCCATTTTCTATAATTTGATCGGGAAAAGTGTGCTGAGCTTTTTCAATAGCCATTTGGCTTTCTGGAACAGTTAGCGTTCCAAAACATCCTGGCCAATCTGGGCAACCTAAACCAGCATCTGATAGCCTTACATAAGCGCCCAAAACAATTAAACAAAAAGCCATAATTGTCGTAAATAAAGTAATTTTTTTAAAAAGTTGCATAATTAAAATTCTATAAATTTATATTAATATCGATTAGACTCATATGAAATAATTCAATTACTATATGAGAATTATAACATTCACCTTATTATGACAAAAAAATCTCTCTGGCTATTACTAGTTTTATTAACTCTTTTAGTTTTAATTTTTTTGTCATTAGCCACAAATAAAAAAGTTCCTGAAATTCCGGTTACTTCAATAACTGGCAAAGCAATAAAGCTTTATGAAGAGAAAAACAATTTCACAATCATCAATTTTTGGGCAACTGACTGTCCAGGCTGTATCAAAGAAATGCCAGGTCTTGTTGCTATATACAATCAATTCAGGGAACAAGGCTTAGAGATTATTGCTGTATCTATGAGTTATGACCCGCCCAATCAGGTCTTAAATTTTACTCAAAAGAATAAAATCCCTTTTCCTGTTGTATTAGATGTTGATGGCCAAATTGCACGATCATTTGAGCAGATTCGCCTTACTCCAACTTCAATACTTATTGATAAAAATGGAAAAATCATTGATAAAGTTATAGGGGAGCTAGATTTTAATAAATTGAATGCTCTTTTAAAAAAGCATCTTGATTCCTGATTACTTCGAAATTCTTATTAAGCGCTCTAAATCTTTAATTATTCCAGATGGATTTGTTCCTTTTTTATATTGCATCATCAAATTACCATAAGGATCTATCAAATAGATGGACTCATTATTGAAGTCTGGGTAGGATTTAAACAGATTATTTAGCCTGTTTAAATCGCTATGATCTTTTAATAAAAGCTGACCTTGGCTCAATTTAATTTGTTCAGATGAAATTAAGTCATTATCTTTAGCTATAGCCAGCCTTTGAATTTTGTTGGCATCTTTACCTAATGCAAACCAAATTTGTCTTAACTCATATAATTGGAATTCACATGCCTTATCACATTTATTTTCGACAAAAGAAACTAATGTCCATTTGCCGGTTAATTGGTAAATTTGCCTACTTACCGGCTCCAGTAATTCAGAATTACCAATCTGAATAATTGGGCGAATTAAAAACCCATGCTCCACTCCCTTTGAGTTCATTTTAAAATCTGTAAAAAAAACTAAATACCATGCATAAATCACAGGTACTAAGAATAACAAGATAATACTGATTAGTTTTAATCGTGACTTATGAATATTGCTTAATATCATTTCTTTTGTGCGCCCAATCTTATAAAAATAATCAAAAGTGTAAATGCCATCGCAAACCACTGAAATGCATATCCATAATTTTTATCGCTATCGGGAACCGGAATACCAGAATCTAAAATATAAGTCTTATCAAAAATTGGTTTTTTGAGTTTAACTTCATAACTCATTAAATCTTTGCTTATTAGGGATTTTAAAATATCATAATCCATCTTCTGAATCCTGAAGGATGATTCGTCTAATTTCTCAGTTACAACGTTTCCTAGTGAAATACCAGAAGATGGCATTTGACTAATCTCGCCTTCAATAGTTTGCATCTCTCTTATAGGAGTTATATCAGGAATATCTGTTCTTGAATTAGTTAGAGGATGCCAGCCTCTATTAATTAAGATAACGCTATTTGAATCTAATATTCTAAAAGGGGTATAAATGAGAAAGCCTGCTTTTTCCTCACGAATTTGATTGTCTAGGATAATATTCTTATCATTTAAAAACTCCCCACTCAAAGTAACGTGATGCCAAATAATATCCTTTATTGGTATTTGGATAGTTTCTTTATTTAACTGTATTGGTGGCTGATTTTGTCTTTCGACAAATGCCATATTAATTATCTTTTTTTGATAGGCACGATCCATCTGCCAAAAACCCAATTTAATAAAAAGAGTAAAAAATATAATAAATACCAGAGTAGGTAATAACTTATAATTAAAACTTATGTTATGTATTGAAAATTTCAACATTATATTGAAGGTACGGTTATTTTATGAGTGGTGAATTATTATTTAAGATTCTTGTAATAGCAATTCTATTATTTATACTTTTATCTCTTTCGGGTGGACTTTTCTTTCTAATCAAAGATAAAAAAAAGAATTCAAACAGAATGGTTACATCACTTTCTTTTAGAGTTGGGCTTTCTCTTCTTTTATTCTTCTTGCTTTTTTATGGGTTTTATTCTGGCCTGATTCACCCACATAACATGTGAAATAAAAAAGCGCTATAAATATAGCGCTTTTTAAGGTGAGTTAGATTAAAGCCAATATACAAAGATAAAGAGACCTAGCCAAACCACGTCCACAAAGTGCCAATACCATGCAACAGCTTCAAAAGCAAAGTGATCATTTTTTGTAAAATGTCCTTTAAGTGATCTCAATAAAATCACTGCTAACATAACAGCCCCCATAGTCACATGGAAACCATGAAATCCTGTAAGTAAGAAAAATGTAGACCCATATATTCCAGAGCTAAGCTTTAAATTTAACTCAGTATAGGCATGGTGATACTCACCAGCTTGAAAATAAACAAATATTGCCCCTAACGCAACTGTGGCAGCAAGCCAAGCACATAAATATTTTCTTTGTCCCTTTTTCAAGGCCCAATGGGCAAATGTAACCGTCAATCCACTTGTTAAAAGAATTAATGTATTTAATGCAGGAACTCCAAACGCTGGGATAGTATCTTTAAAAGCCGTAAAGTTAGTTGGATTTGGCATTACTGACATTGGCCATGAAGCTTTAAATTCCGGCCATAAAAATTGATGCGTTATTACTCCATGACCTTCACCACTTAGCCAAGGCACAGATAAAACACGAGCATAAAATAGCGCGCCAAAAAAAGCTGCAAAAAACATAACTTCTGAAAGAATAAACCAACCCATACCCATTCTGAAGCTAGTATCTACTTGTTTATTATATTTTCCTTCAAGGCTCTCAGTTATTACATTTGAAAACCATCCAGCAAACATGTAAATTACCGCTGCTAATCCGATAATAAACACATATTTTGCGTTGGGCGACTGATTAAATAACATTGCTGCCCCTACAAATGAAGTAAATAGAGCGAGGCTGCCGACAATCGGCCACTTGCTTGACTCAGGAACAAAATAGATATCTTTACTTGCCATATATTTCCTTAATTATCTGTTAATAATTTATAAATTGTATTTAACTTACTTTTTTATCTTCTCTTAAAGCTCTAAAGAAGGTGTATGAAAGTGTGAGTGATTCTACGTTTTTTGGAATATCTTTATCAACTTCAAAACGCACCGTAAGATTTTTTTTCTCACCTGGCTTTAATACTTGGTTTCTAAAACAAAAGCATTCAGACTTTTTTAAATAAAGTGATGCGATTTGTGGAGTAACACTTGGTATTGCTTGACCAATAATCTCCTCATTAATCATATTTTCAACGGTATAAGTTACTTCATAAAATTTACCTGGATTAACCTTTAAAAACTTTTGATCAGCTTTTAATTTCCAAGCTAAATTACCATTTATGTTTGAATCAAAATGAATAGTAACAAATCGGTCAGCATCTACAACTAGTTTTGAGGCTTCGGCATTATAAATACGACCAGTCTTTCCATTCAATCCAGTGACTTCACAGAAAACATCATAAAGCGGCACTAGTGCATATCCAAAACCAAACATTAGCACTGTAAGCAGCGTTAAATAAACAGTTGTACGCTTAATGCCGCTTAAGTTAATCATTTCATATTACTTATAAGAAACCCTAGGTAAAAGGAAAGAGCAACTAACCCTAGAATCAATGCTAATCGTTTATTTCTTTTTTCAACTAATTCATTATTAGTTCTGAACGCTTTTTTAACCATCAATAGTCCATTAGAGCTTTTGTGACTTTTGGTGGCTTAGTAAATGAATGGTATGGCGGCGGTGAACTTAATGTCCATTCCAAACCACGTGCGCCTTCCCAAACTTGAGCTGTAGCTTTTTTGCCGCCCAAGACACATTTAATAACTATATAAATGAATAATAATTGCGAAATACCGTATGCAAAACCGCCAAGACTCGAAACCATATTAAAATCTGCAAATTGAATACTGTAATCTGGAATTCTTCTTGGCATGCCGGCTAAACCTAAAAAATGTTGCGGAAAGAAAAGGACATTTGCAAAAATAGTCGAAAGCCAGAAATGTATCTTAGCTAATTTCTCGTCATACATATTACCAGTCCATTTAGGAAGCCAATAATAAACTGATGCCATCAGTGCAAAAACTGCGCCAGTCAATAGAACGTAGTGGAAGTGAGCCACAACAAAGTAAGTGTCATGATATTGGAAGTCAACTGGCGTAATACCTAACATAAGTCCAGAAAAACCCCCAATTGTAAATAAAATTACAAATGCCAATGCAAACAGCATCGGAGCCTCAAAGGTCATAGCGCCTTTCCACATGGTAGCTACCCAATTAAATACTTTAACACCTGTCGGAACAGCAATTAACATCGTTGCATACATGAAAAATAATTCGCCATTAATAGGAAGGCCAACTGTAAACATGTGATGTGCCCATACAAAGAAAGAAAGAATTGCAATTGAGGCTGTTGCGTAAACCATGGATGCATAACCAAAAAGCGGCTTACGAGCAAATGTAGGAATAATTTGAGATATGATTCCGAAAGCTGGAAGAGCTAAAATATAAACTTCTGGATGTCCGAAGAACCAGAAAATATGCTGGAACAATACCGGGTCACCACCCCCGGCAGCATTAAAAAAGCTTGTACCAAAATATTTATCTGTTAAGAGCATTGTCACGGCGCCAGCTAAAACTGGCATAGAGGCAATAAGTAAAAACGCTGTAATCACCCAAGTCCAGACAAATAAAGGCAATCTCATTAACGTCATGCCCGGAGCTCTCATATTAAAGACTGTTGCAATGATATTAATTGCTCCCATAATAGATGAGATACCAAGGAAATGAACCGCAAATATTAAAAATGGGAATGCTTTTCCT
Organism: Betaproteobacteria bacterium; assembly: GCA_009926035.1. Lineage (GTDB taxonomy): Bacteria > Pseudomonadota > Gammaproteobacteria > Burkholderiales > Methylophilaceae > Methylopumilus. The sequence goes on along the minus strand of RFPQ01000010.1, from coordinate 7,668 downwards.
GTTTGTAATACAAGTGGTGGGTACATCGTCCAACCGCCTGCAGGGCCTCCGCCCTCTATAAATAAAGTACCTAAAAGAAGTGCAAAAGCAAAAGGCATAATCCAAAAACTCATATTATTCATACGAGGAAGAGCCATATCTGGAGCACCTATCATAATAGGTATCATCCAGTTAGCAAGTCCAACCCCAGCTGGCATAACAGCTCCAAAAATCATTACAAGCGCATGCACAGTTACCATTGAATTATAAAATTGTGGGTCTACAAACTGTAATCCTGGTTGAAATAACTCTGCACGAATAATCATCGCCATGGAGCCACCAATAAAGAACATGATCAATGAAAATACTAAATACATTGTACCTATATCTTTATGGTTCGTTGAAAACAACCAACGTTTAATACCTGTGGGCTTATGATCGTGATGATCGTGATTGGCGTGTGCTATTGTGCTCATTCTTAAAATCTTCCTAAATTAAAAAATTTAAAATTATTTCTTTCTACTAGCTGCAACATCTTTAGGCTGAATAATATCGCCTGTTTTATTACCCCAAACATTTCTTTCATAAGTAACGACTGCAGCAATGTCTGTATCCGACAACTGCTCTCCAAAAGCAGGCATATTATTTTTACCATAAATAACCTGATGAATATGCTCAGTAATGCGAGTTTTAACTGTTGCAATTGGACTTCCATCGAGCGCCGGGAAAACCCCTTTAATACCTTGCCCATTTGCTTGATGACATGCCAAACAATTGGCCTTGTAGACTGCTTCGCCTTTAGACTTTAACTCATCCATCGAAAGTTCTTTGTCGCCACTATCTTTTTTAGATTTTAATGCAAGTTTTGTTTCTTGAACCCAAGCTAAGTATTCTTTTTCAGGAACGGCTTTCACTACAATCGGCATATATCCATGCCCCTTACCACAAATTTCAGCACATTGCCCGCGATAAATACCTTCTTTGTTGATTACTGTCCAGTTATCATTAATAAATCCAGGAATAGCATCTCTTTTCCAACCTAAATCTGGCACCCACCATGCATGAATCACATCACTCGCCGTTGTCATAATTCTAATTTTTTTGCCAACAGGAAGGACAAGAGCTGTATCGGTATTTCGTAAATAATTATCAGCAGTCTTTGGATCAATGCCTGAGTTCTTCTGGCTAGCATCAACACTATCAGCGGCCAAATTGCTGTATAAAGTTATATCCTCATCTATATAATCGTATTTCCATTTCCATTGATAACCTGTTGCTTTGACAGTGATTTCAGATTTTGAAGTGTCATCCATCCTTGCAAGAAGTTTAGTTGCTGGAATTGCCAAAGCAACAATAATTGCAAAAGGTATGAGAGTCCAAATTACTTCAACGGTTGTACTATGCGAAAATTTTGCTGGTTTGACGCCTTTTGACTTTCGATGATGAAATATAGACCAAAACATCACACTAAAAACTAAAATACCAATAATAGTAACTACATATAAAGAAGTCATATGCATGTTATAGACGTCCTGACTTATGGGGGTAACGCCTTGAGTCATATTTAAACCCCATGCAGCATGCAATAAATTCGGGTTTAAAAAAAATAATAACGAGAAGATAACTGAGAAGTTAGACAAAAATCTAGCCATACTTTTATTCAAATGCATTTAATATCCTTCTAGCGTTTAAAGTCGAATGTTCTTTGTTTATTTACTGAAATTAATTTACTGAATTTAGATTTACTAAAATTGTATGGGGTTCATGTTATCAGTAGGATTTTTTAAAATCAATACGAAAAATTGTATTTATGAAATTTTTTTAAATAACTCTAAACGTTCACTTTCGCATAAAAAATCTCCAATACGAGTATTTTTTCCCTGGGAACTTATTACAATATAACTAGGCCGATTAAAATATGTTGTAACAAGTCTAAATTTACTCCAGTCTCGATTAAACTCTTCCTTAATAATTTTTTTCCCTTGAACAGTTTTAACTTCAATTAAGCGGGAACTTATTCTTATAATTTGATAAAAAGTACTTTTGAGGCAAGTGAAATACAAAGCATATCCGAGCAAAAGAACCTCAATACCATAAAAAGGAATCGCTAAATATAATCCAAAATAACAAAGTACTAAGGAAATTATGAGGATAAAAATAGAGAAAAAAAAGTATATTTTTTTAATCACCCTCCATGGCATAGAGGGATTTGGGCGAATAATAAATTCACTTAATGTACCTTTTTTTGACTTTTTGATTTGAATCATATTTACACTTGACGTACTCAAAAGAAAAAAATTCCAATAATTATCTAATTTATGGTGCCGGGAGCGAGAATCGAACTCGCACGCTATTTCTAGCGCGGGATTTTGAGTCCCGTGCGTCTACCAATTCCGCCATCCCGGCTTTTTGAAGGCTGTAAACTTAACATTATAGTTAAATCGGCTTATAACTAATTAAGTATATTAAAATTGAAGCAATTAAGACTTAAAAAAAGACTATGTTAAATATCATTAAAAGTATCATATCCGCTTTTTTCGGCATACAAAATAATAGAAAATTTTCTCAGGATGAAGCTTTTGTTGAAAAACATGGAATAAAATATTTTCTAATTATTGGTTTTGTAGTGGCTATTCTTTTGCTGTTAACCCTTGGAATTTTAGTTAATGTTATTCTAAATCATATTAAATAACTAAAATATTCAGGTCAATTAAAGATTTCGTTTAAATGTTAAGCTCAAAAAAGTAATATGCTTCTTGAAGAATTTGATTTTGATCTACCTCAGGATCTTATTGCCCAAGCACCACTTGAAAAAAGAGATGCGAGTCGTCTTCTTGTATTGAATAAAAATACAAAATCATTAGAGGATAAAAAATTTACAGATTTTGTTGATTTATTAAATCCAAATGATCTTCTAATTTTTAATGACACACGTGTCATTAAAGCAAGATTGTTTGGAACAAAAGTCACTGGTGGTAAAGCTGAAATCATGATTGAGCGAATCCTTGATAAACATAGCGCACTCGCGCATTTAAAAACATCAAAAAAAATATTGGATGGCACTATCTTCGAGATTAATAAATATGTATCAATTAAAGTCATCAAAAAAGAAGATGATCTTTTTTATATTGAATTTAATTCAGATTTATATAGTTACGACATACTCGAAAAATATGGACATATTCCTTTGCCTCCCTACATCCAGAGAAGCGCTAATACAAGTGATGAAAAAAGATACCAAACCATTTATGCAAAAGAATCAGGGGCCGTTGCAGCGCCAACAGCTGGACTTCATTTCACTGATGAAATCTTTAAAGCCTTAGATAACAAAAAAATTAAATACACTTTTCTAACTTTACATGTAGGTGCAGGTACTTTTCAACCTGTTAGAGATGATGATCTTGATCATCATCAGATGCATAGTGAATCTTTTAATGTACCTGAGAAAACAATTAAGATGATTCATGATGCTAAATCAAAGAATGGCAGAATTATTGCTATCGGCACTACCGTCTTAAGAGCGCTTGAAAGTAAATTTTCTGAAGAAATTATTCAACTTGGATTTAAAGAAACCTCTATATTTATTAAACCGGGCTATAAATTTAAAATTGTGGATGCATTGCTCACTAATTTCCATTTACCTAAAAGTACTCTATTTATTTTAGTCTCAGCTTTTAGTGGAAGTGATACCATTAAGAAACTTTATCAACATGCTATTAAAAATAAATACCGCTTCTTTAGTTATGGTGACGCCTCTTTTATTGAGCGATCTTAATTAACAGCTAACCTTAAAAAGTAATCTATGAAAATTATTATTGCGTTAAGTTTTTTAATATTTAATTATTCCATTTTTGCGGACGTGCTTCCTGAAGCGCAATCCGTAATCAAAATTACGCTTGCTAAAAAACCTACGACACGCCCCATGACAGTAGCTTTCATTCCGGGACAAAAAAAATATTACATCGCCGATGGCGGTTTAGCGCCCTTGGGCTCAGAAACTGAGGCGCCTATCTCCAAATCACTTATTCATACCTATGACCAATCTGGAAAATACCTGTCCTCAACACAAGCAGGATTTGATAATCGCTCCATTTTTTACAATGAATTAACTTATCAACTAACAACCATCACTTACAATATTTCCAGTGAAGCTGGTTTTGCCCCTAATACAGGCATATTTTCTCTAGACCTTGATGATCAAGGCAATTTAAAGGGCACATCAAAAGAAGTTTCTAACTTTAACCCCGCCTTTGGTGACTCAGCTACAATGCCTTCATTTGATTCCAAAACGAATCGTTACTTTGCTAAACAAAAAAGGAGTGACAAGGTCATCATTATTGACGCGAGTGAGGGCAATAAATTAGACGAAATTCATCTAGATCTCAAGTCAGCGAGCGTCGCATTTGATGATTTAAGCGATAATTTTATTGCCTCAACAGGTATTGACGGAGAAGAGTTAGCCATTCTTGATGTCGATCATAAAGCGATATTAATCTTTAATGCCAAGGGTGGTTATGTTGGCAAATCTGCCTTACCAAAAGATATAAAATTAAGAGCGCAAAATCATTACAACGGTCTTGGGTATACAAATAACTTATTCTTTATATATAACGAATCTGAAGGTGAATTCGGAACTTATTACGGATTTAAAATTTCTAGTAAGTCCAAATAAAAAACGCACCCCTTGAGGTGCGTTTTTTAAAGAGCCTGTTTAAAGCAATTATTTAATTGCAGCCGCAAGTTTTTCAGCTAAATTACCTGCAACTACGCCCAAGATACTTGAAATTAAAACAATAGCTACTGGATTGGTTAAATCCATTGCAGCGATACTAGTTGCATTTGGTGATAGCGTAAAAGCTGAGGCAAAACCTAAAACATTTATTCCAACGTTTGAGACTTGACTTACTCTTCCTGAGACTAATACAAGAATGAGAGCAGCTAAACCAACACCAACTTCATCACTTGCACCAATCACTGGCAAATCAACTCCTCCAATCACAATTGCCACGGAAGCAATGATTGCACCAAAAGTCATACCAATAACTGTTTTTTGCATTGCATCTGATTTACCAGCAAGGCCTGAACAAGCCCAAGCTATAAATCCCACTGGAATACTAGTTGCAACAATACTACCAAGATAGTCGCCACTGAGAGCATTCCATACGGCTGCTAAAATACCAACACTAATTGCTACTGCTAATGATTTCGACATAATATCTCCTAAGTTAGTTGACTTTATATACACATCAAAGAGCTTTAGTACTTGAGCACTTAGTTATCAATTGCCCCTAGTCTTCCAGGTCATCGATCGCTAACTACTTGCCGAATATTAAACCTTTTTTTTAATAAATACACGCCTTAATTGTAATTATTTTGTAATAAATGCCTGACAAAAATAACTCAATTAAATCATGTAGTTAAATTAAAAAGGATAGAATAATCAGGAAATTAATAAAGATTTAATTTCTGTAACTATTTGATTTTCATCAATTAATTTAGATTGTTGATCCAATCGACCTTGGAACTCAACTTTACCTTCTTTTAAATTGCGGTCTCCAATGACCACTCTGTAAGGTATTCCTATTAATTCCATCTCGGCAAACATAATGCCTGGGCGCTCGCCTCGATCATCAAGCAAGACGTCGACACCCATTGCTTTAAGCGCATCATAAATTTTATGTGCAGAAGCTTTAACCTCAGCACTTTTGTCATACCCTATGGGCGCAATCGCTACTTCAAAAGGGGCAATGTTAATCGGAAAAATAATGCCTTTATCATCGTGCGACTGCTCAATAGCGGCGGCTACAATGCGCGACACCCCGATGCCATAACACCCCATTTCTAGAATTTGACTTTGGCCATTTTCATCTAAGTATTCTGCTTTCATTGCTTTAGAGTACCTATTGCCCAATTGGAAAATATGACCCACTTCAATACCCCTGCATATCTTAAGAGTCCCTTGCTTGTCTGGACTCATATCGCCCTCGACCACTTTTCTTAAGTCTGCAAAAAGTGCGGGTTCTGGGAGATCTCGCACAAAATTCACACCCTTTAAATGAAGTTTGGGTTCATTTGCACCACAAATAAAATCAGACAGAACACTGACAGACTTATCCGCTAAAATTTTTATGGAAGATTTAACGCCCACAGGGCCAATAAATCCTGAGGGGCATTTTAGATGCTCTTTTACTTCCTCGTCCGTTGCAAAACGAAAATTCTCAAAGTCTTTTATCTTGGATAATTTCACTTCGTTAAGCTCATGGTCCCCTCGAAGAAGGACTAAGAAAAATTCATTAGCTTCATTCGTTTGATTTATAAGTGCTATAGTTTTCACTGTCTTTTGAATGTGGGCACCAATCAAATTAGCTACATCTGCACAAGTCGTCTGTTTTGGTGTGTCAAATTTAACTATTGGCTCTTTTGCATCTGGTCTTTTGTCGTCCTGAAGAATCGCTTCTGCTAATTCAATATTAGCCGCGTAATCAGATACTGAGCTATACGCAATCGCATCCTCGCCAGAATCGGCTAAGACATGAAACTCATGCGAACCATCACCTCCGATGGCACCGGTATCTGCTTTCACTGCCCTAAACTGAAGACCTATCTTATTAAAAATATTGGTATAGGCTTGATACATTGTTTCATATGTTTCTTGTAATGAACCTCTCGAAGTATGGAAAGAATAAGCATCCTTCATTAAAAACTCGCGAGCACGCATCACACCAAAACGAGGTCTAATCTCATCCCTAAATTTCATCTGTATCTGATAAAAGTTAATAGGTAACTGCTTGTAACTATTAATTTCTTTCCTTGCAATATCCGTGATGACTTCTTCGTGCGTCGGACCAAAACAGAAATTTCGATCATGTCGATCTTTGATCTTTAACATCTGTGGTCCGAAGAGAGCCCATCGACCTGTCTCTTCCCATAGCTCAGCTGGTTGTATAGCTGGCATTAATAGTTCTACCGCGCCAGCTTGATTCATTTCATTTCTCACAATCGCTTCAATTTTTCTTAAAACTTTTAAGCCAAGCGGCATCCATGAATAAAGGCCTGAGCCTAGACGCTTAATAAAGCCTGCGCGAATCATAAGCTTATGACTTATAAGTTCTGCTTCTGAAGGCGCTTCCTTCAATGTTGAAATGTAAAATTTTGATGCGAGCATTTATATTCTTTCTTAATTTAAAAAGCTTTGATTAAATCTAAAATATTTTCCCAAACTAATTTCTTGTCTTTTGGGTTTTTAAGTAAATGATTTATATCAAGTGTATGCTTAATATTCATAGTGACATTATTCATCAAATCATTTGTTTTGTATTCTTCAAAAAACTGATCATTTAGTCCAAAAGTTAATAAATGCTTTGGGGGAGTATTAAGAAATAGATCGCTTATCTGATCTTTAGTAAGTCTCAATAAATGGCTCTTCTGGAATGCATCCAAAGCTATCGATGTTGCAATAAACTTTGCAATATTTAAAAATAAGTCTTGGGCGTCCTCTTCAGTACCTAACAAAAATTTTTGGCTCAAAAGTAATAAAGATCCTTCTGCCAAATCTATTTTGAATCCAAAAAATAAATCAGCTTCTATAAGATTTTTATTTTGCTTCAGCAAAAGCTCATCATTAGGCTTGTCTTTTAATTTCCAAAGAGGAAATAATTCAAGCTCTTTTAAGATTCTTTTTTTGTAATC
>RFPQ01000090.1 GCA_009926035.1 Betaproteobacteria bacterium | reverse complement strand
GCAGAATTTCAATATGTCTCAGCTTTAAAGAAAAAAGGCCTCACTGAAATTTTAAAATCAGTCGATGAAGCTTATCGTGGAGCTTTTATTAAAATGTCTACTCCTAAATTGACACGTGTTCTGATTGATACTCTGCAACAACATCAACCACCGATTTCTAAAGGCATTCGTCCTAAACTGCGCTATGCGCATCAAGGTGGATCGAATCCGCCTGTGATTGTGATTCATGGCAATCATGTGAATGCCATTAAAGATAGTTATATGCGTTTTCTAGAAGGAGCTTTTAGACAAGCTTTTGAAATCATAGGTACACCGTTGAGAGTTCAATTTAAGCAAGGTGAAAATCCATACCTTGACGAAGAAAAAAGAAAACCTAAAGAGGGTGTGGTGTCGATGCGTCGACGTAAAAATGCGCTACGTAAAAAATTGACCGAAAAAAATAAGATAGAAGCTAAAAAGCGTTAGTCTCTGTCCCAGAATTTCCACCAATCTTGTTTCTTAGTATCTTTACCCTTGGTGAACATTGAGCTATTGGGATAATTTTGTTTTAGGATTCTTAGATTATCTTCTTTGAGATCATTCATACCCAAACTGTCATAAGCGCTGATGGAAATCACGAGCGCTTCCTCAACGAAATTAGAATCAGGGTAAGTTTCAATCACAAATTTTGCTCGATTAAGCGCAGCGACATAAGCATTCACTTTCATGTAATGACGAGACACATGAAGTTCATGATCCGCGAGTTTATTTTTTAAATAAATCATACGTTCAGTAGCATCTTTACCATAGCGCGTATTAGGATAAAGTGTAAGCAAGTCTTTAAATGCTAGAAAAGATTGTCTCAGTACCTTGGGGTCACGATCACTAATATCCTGCTGGGTTACCTTATCCACTATCCCTCGTTGCTTAAAGTAAGCGACACCCTTTAAATAGTAAGCGTAGTCGAGATTAGGATGGTTGGGATAAATTTTAATGAAGCGTTCGACGGTGGATACACATTGAGCAGCATCTTCTTGCTTATAATAAGCATACGCCATATCAAGTTTTGCTTGAGCTCCAAATTTACTATTTGGGTAGCGTGACTCTAATTTTTTTAAATATTCGACCGCTTTTTTGTAGTCGTTACTTGTCATGCGTTCCGATGCTTTTTCATAAATGCGCTCGGGTGACAAGCCCTTTGTATCATCAAGCTCAGTCGGAGGTCCAAAAATGGCACAAGACTCCAGAAAAAGCATCATAATAACGATTATGGCGATACGCATACGCACCTTTAATTTTAAAAATATATTAAGAATTATAGCATTATGATTCATGAAGAAAGATTATTGGTGATCCCTGAAAGTCATTCTGGCTTAAGGGTGGATGTGGCCTTACAACAACTCTTGCCCGAATTTTCACGTTCAAAATTACAAGAGTGGATCAAGAGTGAGTTTGTGTTTGTCAATCAATCGCGCGTGTCTTCAAAACACAAAGTATATGCAGGAGATGAAATCAAGATCATCGTCCAACAAAATCCAGAAATAAATGCTTTTTTACCTGAGGCGATTTTACTTGATATTATTTTTGAAGATGAGACATTGTTAGTCATTAATAAACCTGCAGGTATGGTCGTTCATCCTGCGGTAGGCAATTGGTCAGGCACACTTCTGAATGCACTCCTTCATCATTGTCCAGATATAGCGCATGTCCCTCGTTGCGGAATCGTCCATCGATTAGACAAAGAAACGAGTGGACTTTTGGTCGTAGCTAAAACGTTAAGTGCACAAACACAATTAGTGCAACAACTTCAAGCAAGAACGGTGAAAAGAGAATATCGCGCGATCGTATGGGGACAGTTATGGAAAAATGGGGTGGTCAACCAACCAATCGGAAGGCATCCATCCATTCGAACGAGGATGGCGATTCACTTATCAGGAAAACCTGCCGTGACTCATTATGAAATTTTAGAGCGATTTGGTATACATACTTATTTGAGATGCAATCTTGAAACAGGCCGCACACATCAAATTCGAGTCCATATGCAATACCTAAAAGCACCCATAGTAGGTGACCCTGTCTATGGTTTAAAAAGCATCATGCCCATTAAATCGATGAGTGATAAATTGCGGCAACATATATTGGGTTTTCACCGTCAAGCGCTTCACGCTATTCGATTAGGACTCATTCACCCATTAAGTGGTGAAGCCATGGAATGGTCTATCGATTTACCGGATGATATGAAAGCTTTACTCGAGATGATTAGGCTAGAGCATTCGGATGTGGCTGAGCCAATAGAAGATTTTAGTTTTGAAGATTATCTTGATGAATCCAGTGACGATATGGATGACGATATCTTGGAGGATGATGAGTAATTTTATTATTCCTAAATGGCCAGCACCTTCGTATATTAAATCACTACAAACGCTTCGATCCGGAGGAAAAAGTGAAGGCAAATACAATAGTTTTAATTTAGCTACACACGTGAATGACGATATAAATCATGTCGATTTTAATCGTGCATTACTAAATCAACATTTACCCAGTACCCCTTTTTGGCTTAATCAAACACATAGTAAAGATATAGTAGAGTTGCCATCATCTTTATTAAATGCCGATGCTTCTTATACGACAAAGAAAAATACAGTATGTGTCGTACAAACAGCAGATTGTTTACCTTTACTAATGACGAATATAGAGGGAACGATCGTTGCTGCAATCCATGCAGGCTGGCGAGGTCTTTTAAATGGTGTGATTGAAAATACACTTCATAAAATGAATCTCCCAGCAAATGAATTGCTGGTTTGGTTAGGTCCTGCCATCAGTCAAAACCATTTTGAAGTCGGTAGTGAAGTGAAAAATAGTTTTTGTGAAAAACATCATGAGGCTGAAAAAGCATTTCAATTAATATCGAATCAAAAATGGTTAGCCGATATTTATATGCTTGCGAAAATTCGTCTTCATGCATATGGTGTGACTCAAATTTATGGTGCGAGCATCACGGATGAATATTGCACTTACGCTCATCATGAAGATTTTTTTTCATATCGACGTGATGGTGAAACAGGACGTATGGCTTGTCTTATTTGGATTGCATCATAAAGACATCCAATTATTTCAAGTTTCGATATAATGCTTAAATATTAGATTTCAACTCAATTTCATGCATACACTTCTTTGGATTTTATCTTCTTGCTTTATTGGTGCCTTATTAAGTGTGATCACAGCAGCGCTTGTGACACTTCATACAAGAATACATCTTATCTCACATTTGGTAAGTTATGCGGTAGGTGCCATGTTAGGGGCTGTCTTCTTAGAAATATTGCCACACGCTTTTAAACTTACAAACAATATTGAAACGACAACCTTTGTTGTTTTATTCGGCATCCTGTTATTCTTCGTGCTTGAAAAATTACTGTTATGGCGTCACTGTCATGGCGATCATTGTGAGGTGCATGATGTCCATCATGAAGAGCGTACTTCTAAAGACCATCAACATTCACATGATGCAGGACGAAGCGGTAGCATGATTATGGTCGGTGACTTATTTCATAATTTTGTCGATGGAATTTTAATTGGCTCAGCGTTTATGGTAAGTATCAGCTTAGGTATCGTGACAGCATTAGCGATTATTGCTCACGAGATTCCTCAAGAAGTAAGTAATTTTTTAATTCTGCTTCACTCAGGCTATAAGAAAAAAGAAGCTTTTATTTTTAATCTAATAGCGAGTTTTTCAACGGTGCTAGGCGGACTTTTAGCTTATTTTATTTTGGAGTCAATGATGCATTGGGTGCCTTTTATTTTAGCGCTTGCAGCTTCCAGCATGATTTATGTATCGATTGCAGATTTGATCCCAGGACTTCATAAGAAAACAGAATTACGTTCTACGATCTTTCAAGTGTCTCTTATTGCATTAGGTGTTGCATCGGTTGCTATGACCCAATGGATTGTTGAAGGTTAATGGCGTCCTCCATCCCAAAAGTAGGCTTTGTATCCTTAGGCTGTCCTAAAGCGGGTTCTGATTCTGAGCGTATTTTGACTCAACTCCGTGCTGAAGGTTATGACATTTCAAAGTCTTATCAAGATGCTGATTTAGTGGTCGTCAATACTTGTGGTTTTATTGATTCAGCGGTTAAAGAATCGATGGATGCGATTGGGGAAGCAGTTAAAAAAAATGGCAAAGTGATTGTGACGGGTTGTCTAGGCGCCAAAAAAGAAATCATTGAAGAAGAATATCCAAACTTACTCGCGAT
>RFPQ01000089.1 GCA_009926035.1 Betaproteobacteria bacterium | reverse complement strand
GGGGGCACATTAAAAGAAGCTAAAGCATCGGGTCTTAACCCTCATTTTACTTTTGAAAGTTTCGTGACAGGTAAAGCCAATCAATTAGCATGCGCCGCAGCCATGCAAGTTGCTGAAAATCCAGGTAAAGCATATAACCCATTATTTATTTACGGCGGCGTTGGCTTAGGCAAGACACATTTAATTCAAGCTATTGGTAATCACTTAAAGCATATTCAACCTGATGCAAAAATTAAATATCTTCATGCAGAACGTTACGTATCAGATGTTGTTAAAGCTTATGAAAATAAATCATTTGATGCATTCAAAAAAAATTATCACTCACTAGATTTACTATTGATTGATGACATTCAATTCTTTGCGAAAAAAAATCGCACACAAGAAGAATTCTTTTACGCATTTAATACGCTTATTGAAAACAAGAAACAAATTATTATTACTTGCGATAGTTACCCTAAAGAAATTGAAGGTGTAGATGAACGCTTAAGAACTCGATTCAGTTGGGGCCTTACAGTGGCCATTGAACCCCCAGAACTTGAAATGCGCGTTGCTATTCTGCTTAAAAAAGCGGAAGAAAATAAAATGAAAATTTCTGAAGAAGTTGCATTTTTTATTGCAAAACAAATTCGATCTAATGTGCGTGAATTAGAAGGGGCGCTAAACAGAATATTAGCTATGTCTAATTTTACAAAGTCTGCCATTGACATTCATTTAGCAAAAGATGCGCTTAAAGATTTAATCGCGGTGCGTGGCCGCCAAGTCAGTGTTGAAAACATTCAAAAAACAGTTGCTGAGTATTTTAAAATTAAAATATCAGATATGTTGAGTAAAAAACGTTCGCGCAATTATTCTAAACCAAGACAACTTGCGATGGCATTAACAAGAGAACTCACAAATTTAAGTTTCCCTGAAATTGGAGAAGCTTATGGTGGCAGACATCACACAACAGTTATGCATGCATGTGAAGAAATTGAACAATTAAGATTAAGCAATCAATCGATTGCACAAGATTTAGGAATATTAAAACAAGTCCTTAAGGGCTAATTAAACCCTGTGGAACAGTTGTGGATAAATTGTGGATAAGTAGGGTTTTATAAAAACATGTGTTTTTTATGCACAAATTATCCACAGGAAATTACAATAGAAATGCATAGTTATTCACAAGATAACTAATTGTTTACATTAAGGTTTATAAGGTTATCCATAGAAAACCTCGCCTTTATTACTATTATTAGATTTATATATTAAAAAACATTAAATAAAGAAGAACGATATGAATATAAAAATTAATCGAGATGCGCTACTTAAACCACTCGCAAATGTTGCAAGTATTGTAGAACGTAAGCACGCACTTCCAATTCTTTCAAATATTTTAATTCAAGGAAAAGATGGTCAGGTACAACTCACTGCAACTGATTTGGAAATGCAAGTATCTTTAAGTTTTAAAGCAGACCTGAAAGAAGAGATCGCAACTACAATATCTGCAAGAAAGTTTTTTGATATTACCAGATCATTACCTGATGATTGTGTTATTGATATTGCAGTTAAAGATAGCCGAGTTGCAGTAAAAGCAAATAAGAGTCGTTTCGCAATTCAAACATTGCCTGCAAAAGATTATCCTGTGATGACAAAAGCTTCAAGTGAGGCTGTTGTAATTACCATTTCTCAAATTCAACTTAAACGTCTATTAAAGCAAGTTGAATTTGCGATGGCGCAACAAGATATTCGTTATTATTTAAATGGTTTGTTGTTCGAAGTAAATGGTAATCAATTAAATATTGTAGGTACAGACGGGCATCGTTTAAGTTTTACATCAATTCATTTAGATCAAAACTACAACAAAACAGAAGTGATTCTTCCAAGAAAAACAGTGATTGAATTAATTAAACTTCTTAATGATACGGAAGAGTTAGTGTCTGTTGAGCTTTACAAAGGCCAAGTAAGCTTTAGTTTTAATGATATACAACTTATTTCAAAAGTGATTGATGGTAAATTCCCTGATTACACGCGCGTTATTCCAGAAGGACATAACAACCAATTTACTATTGATCGCGCACAATTTTTAACGTCTCTGCAGCGTGCATCTATTTTATCGAATGAGAAATATCGAGGCATTCGTATGATGATCGCAGATAATAATTTGAAACTCATTAGTACAAACACAGAACAAGAAGAAGCCGAAGAGGAATTGGAGATTGAATATCAACAAGATCCTATTGATATTGGGTTTAATGTGACATACTTAATTGATGTCCTCACAAATATACAAGATGAAAAAGTAAATTTAGCTTTTCTGGATACAAACAGTAGTTGTTTGTTTACGATACCAAATAACAATAACTACAAATATGTAGTTATGCCAATGCGCATTTAATTCAATTCAAAAAAGAGAAACTCATGGCTCAAAAGATAGACAATCAAGAATACAACTCAGACAGTATTAAAATCCTAAAAGGATTAGATGCAGTGAGAAAAAGACCGGGCATGTATATCGGAGATACTTCTGATGGTAGCGGTCTTCACCATATGGTTTTTGAGGTTCTTGATAATGCAATTGATGAGTCCTTAGCAGGCCACTGTGATGATATTAAAATTATTATTCATCCAGATAACTCCGTCAGCATCTCAGACAATGGTCGCGGTATTCCAACAGATGTTAAAGAAGATGACGAGTTTAAACGTTCTGCAGCAGAAATTGTTATGACCGAATTGCATGCAGGCGGAAAGTTCGATCAAAACTCTTATAAAGTATCTGGTGGTTTACATGGTGTGGGTGTCTCTGTTGTGAATGCGCTATCAGAATGGTTACGTTTAAAAGTGTGCCGTAATGGCAAGGTCTATCAAATGGAATTTAAACGCGGTGAACGTGTGGCACCATTAGCAGAGATGGGCACCACGGATCGTCGTGGCACAGAAGTTCACTTCTTCCCTTCAGCTGAAACATTTACCAATATTGATTTTCATTACGAAATATTAGCAAAACGCATACGCGAACTATCGTTCCTTAACAATGGCGTCAAAATGGAATTGATTGATCAAAGAACAAATAAATCAGAAAACTTTGCATACTCAGGCGGCGTAAAAGGATTTGTCGAGTATATGAATCGATCAAAATCTGTACTTCACAAAAAAGCATTTCATGCTTTTGGTGAGAAGGACGGCATTAGCGTAGAAGTGTCTATGCAATGGAATGATTCATATGGTGAAAATGTTCAATGCTTTACAAATAACATACCTCAAAGAGATGGCGGAACACACCTAACCGGCCTTCGTACAGCAATGACTCGAACGCTAAATAATTTTATTGAGCAAAATGAACTCGCCAAAAAAGCAAAAGTAGAAACAACCGGGGATGATATGCGCGAAGGGCTCACTTGTATTTTATCGGTGAAAGTACCAGAGCCTAAATTTTCTTCACAGACAAAAGATAAATTGGTTTCAAGTGAGGTACAACCAGTCGTATCTGATGTGGTTGCATCTAAACTTGCTGATTTTTTAGCCGAGAGTCCAGCGGATGCAAAAATTATTTGTAATAAAATTATTGATGCTGCTCGCGCGCGAGAAGCAGCGCGCAAAGCACGTGATATGACAAGACGTAAAGGGGCCATGGATTCTATGGGTCTTCCAGGAAAGCTAGCAGACTGTCAAGAAAAAGATCCTTCTTTATGTGAAATTTACCTGGTCGAGGGCGATTCTGCGGGGGGCTCTGCTAAGCAAGGGCGTGATCGTAAGAACCAAGCAATCCTTCCGTTAAAAGGAAAAATTCTAAACGTAGAAAAAGCGCGTTTTGATAAATTATTATCTTCACAAGAAATAGCAACACTCATTACCGCCTTGGGCACTGGTATTGGCAAAGATGATTTTAATGTTGAAAAGTTACGTTATCACCGCATCATTATCATGACCGACGCAGATGTTGATGGGGCACATATTCGTACATTACTGCTAACATTTTTCTATCGTCAAATGCCTGAGCTTGTTGAGCGAGGCCATATTTATATTGCGCAACCACCGCTTTTCAAAGTGAAGCAAGGTAAGCATGAGCAATATCTCAAAGATGAACAAGAGCTTGATCAATATTTGCTTGAATCAGCTATCAAAGATGCAACCTTATTAACTAAAAAAGGCGGCAATCATTTAACTGGAGATGCGTTGAGTGAAATCGCAAGACAAATGGTATTAACAGAAGCAGTTATTCGCCGTATTGCACCCCACTATGATGAGGCGGTCTTACGTGCAATTCTTCATGTAGG
>RFPQ01000088.1 GCA_009926035.1 Betaproteobacteria bacterium | reverse complement strand
TAAGTTTTGCACATACACGAAACGCTCTTAATATACGAATGGGATCTTCTTGATAGCGCTTTTCCGGGTCTCCAATGATCCGAACAATGCCATTTTTAAGATCTTCAAGTCCATCATGAAAATCAACAAGCTTATGATAAGTTGGACTGTAAAACATTGCATTGATGGTGAAGTCGCGTCGCATTGCATCTTCTTCGATTGTTCCGAAGTGGTTATCGTCTTTAATGACGGAGCCATCAGTCTGATGAATTTCTTTTTGCTGAGAACGGTAGGTTGAGACCTCAATAACTTCTCGACCGTAGATAACATGAACCAGTTTAAAACGTCTACCAATCATTCTGGAGCGCCTAAATAAATGATGTATTTGATCAGGTGTTGCGTTTGTAACGACATCAAAATCTTTAGGTTTAATTCCAAAAAGAAGATCTCTAACAGCCCCACCTACAAGATAAGCTTCAAAGCCGTTGTCTTCTAAAATTTCTATAGTTTTTATTGCGTGGACACTAATTAAACTGATATCAATATTTTTAAAATCAATTTCAAAATTAGATTTTTTAGTTTTTTTAAATTTTTTAAAAATGGATTTGAGTATAGGGGGAGCGGATGACATTAATGGAGATCTATATTAACTAATATTTTTTTTCCAAAAAATATCTTTAACTTTTTTATGTTTATTAATAACTCTGGCAAGCACAAATAACAAATCTGAGAGCCGATTAATATATTGGAGAGAGTAAGCGTTGATAGGAACTTTGGAATTGAGTTTAAATAAGGCTTGCTCAGTTCTTCTGCAAATAGTTCTCGCCATATGACAAAATGCTGCAGCTCTTGAGCCTCCCGGGAGGATAAATTCTTTTAATGGTGGCAGGTCTTTGTTGTATGAATTGATGATTTCTTCTAATTCAAGCACATCATTCTTTTGGATAATTTTATACCCTGGCATTGAGATTTCTCCGCCAAGATTGAATAAATGATGTTGTATAACAGTTAAAATTTTATTAATTTTAGGTGGAAGATTTTCGGTAAGCACAAGGCCGATCATCGAATTGAGTTCATCTATTGAACCCAGCGCAACAATGCGATCACTATATTTCTTGGTTTTTGAGCCATCACCCAAGCCAGTAGATCCTTTGTCGCCACTTCTAGTAAATATTTTTGATAAACGGTAGCCCATAATTTTCCTCTTCAATCTATTGTACATTAAGCTAACTATCATCTATATTTAGATTTGAATAAAACTTAGATTAAGTTCATGACCCCATCTCAAAATAATCCTATTGGTGTGATTGACTCCGGAGTAGGGGGCATTTCAGTACTTAAGAGTATAAGAGCCCATCTGCCTCATGAAAATTTAATTTATGTTGCAGACTCAAAGTTTGCGCCGTATGGAGAAAAATCAAGTGAAGATATTACAGTTCGCGTTTTAACTGTTTTTGATTTTTTAAACAAACAGGAAGTAAAGTCTGTGGTCGTAGCTTGTAATACAGCAACAGCAGCTTCAATTCAGATAGTCAGAGAAAAATTTGATTACCCAATTTTAGGAATGGAACCAGCGGTGAAGCCTGCTTCATTAATGTCAAAAAATAAAGTAGTTGGTGTCTTGGCAACTTCAGGTACTTTATTGAGCGCAAAATTCTCAGCGCTATTAGAACACCATGGTAACGATATTCATTTTATTACGCAGCCTTGTTTTGGCTTAGTGGAGCTTGTTGAGCAAGGCGATACCGAAAGTCCAGAGCTTATTGCGCTTTTAAAAAAATACATTGACCCTCTTTTAAAAGAAGAAATTGATACTTTAGTATTGGGATGCACCCACTATTCTTTTTTAAAGACAGCGATTAAGAAATTAATGCCCAAGTATATTAAGATTGTTGATACAGGAGACGCTGTATCAAATTATTTAAAACATGTATTGATAGAAAAAAATATGTTAAATCAGAATGACAAGCCAGGGACAACTGATTTTTGGACTAACAGCTTAGATCAAAACGCTGATAAGGTTATTTCAAAGTTATGGGGCGATAATTCAAAAAGCTTTAATTTCAAAGGCCTTTGGATTTAGTTTATTTTAATTTGTATGTTGCGCCACAATAGGGGCAAGATACCACACCAGTTTTTGTAATATCTAAAAATACTCTTGGATGAGATGAGAATAAATTTTCTTTTTTTGTTGGACAAAACAAAGGAAGATCTTTTTGATCTACATTTATAATTTTATTATTCATGTTTTAAACGTAAGTAAGCCATTCTGCATATTTTTTTGATTTTCCTGTAACTGCATCAAAATAAATACTTTGTAATTCTTTAGTGACTTCTCCGCGCTGGCCTTTACCGATCATCCTTCTGTCTAATTCTTTAATAGGGGTGACTTCAGCTGCTGTACCTGTGAAAAAAGCTTCATCCGCTGTATAGACTTCATCTCGCGTAATTCTTTTTTCGATCACTGGAATTTTTAAGTCATTTGCAATCTGAATGATTGTGTCACGAGTGATGCCTTCTAATGCGCTCGTGAGATCAGGTGTAATGAGTTTGTTATGTTTTACGATAAATATATTTTCACCCGAACCTTCAGTTACAAAACCATTTACATCAAGAAGAAGGGCCTCGTCATAGCCATCTTGACTTGCTTCTTGGTGAGCTAATATCGAATTCATATAATTGCCATTTGCTTTAGCTTTACACATAGTGATATTGACATGATGTCTCGAAAAAGAAGACGTTTTTACACGAATGCCATTTTCAAGGGCTTCTTTACCCATATAAGCACCCCATTCCCATGCTGCAACAATGACGTGTGTTGATAAGGTTTTTGCTGAAATACCCATAGCTTCGGCACCGTAAAATGCCATAGGTCTGATGTAAGCAGATTCCAGTTTGTTTTCTTTAACAGCTTTCTTATGAGCATCCATAATGACATTTTTGTCGTAAGGGATTTTCATTCCAAGAATATGTGCAGAATTAAAGAGACGATCTGTATGTTCTTTAAGTCTAAAAATAGCAGTCCCTTCACTTGCTTTATAAGCCCTTACCCCTTCAAAGACGCCCATACCATAGTGAAGTGTGTGAGTGAGCACATGAGTCTTTGCATCACGCCAAGGCGTCATTTTATTATCAAACCAAATGTGTCCGTCACGGTCTTCCATTGATGTTGGGATTGCCATAGTTTTCCTTAAAATTGGTAAATCTTTGTTAAGTTTCTTTGAGGCTTATTGCCATTTATTAACATGATAAAATGAATCGCTTTTATTGAGAAATATATTATGAAAAAAATTTCACTTTTATTTTTAATCTTCATTTGTCTTGCGTCTTGTCAAAAGTCTCAAGATGAAATTTTTGTAGGCACCGATATCAGTTCAGCCCATATGAATGCTGCTTTTAAATTACGAGATTTTAATGGGCGTACCCGGACATTAGAAGATTTTCGAGGAAAAGTTATAGTACTTTTTTTTGGGTTTACTCATTGCCCTGATATATGCCCTACAACCATGACTGATCTTAAAAAAACAATGACTCTCCTCAAAGAGAAAGCTTCTAACGTACAAGTTATTTTTATAACTTTAGATCCAGCTCGCGATACTGAGGATGTTTTAAAGAAATTTATTCCGACATTCAACAGCTCTTTTCTCGGCCTTACTGGATCAGAGAGTGATATTGATAAGGTCATAAGTCAATTTAAGATTTTTTATAAAAAAGTGGATGATGGAAGTAAAGCTGGCTATACAATCGATCACAGTGCAGGCTTATATGTGATCGATAAGCAAGGAAGCATTAAGCTTCACATAAGTCATGGAGAAAAACCTGAAAACATAGCAAGCGACCTTGCGAAGCTTATCTAGCCAATAAGGTATAAGTCGCTTGAGAGAGTTTTAAGTTCTTTTTCTGATGAGCGATATTCAGGAAGTACTTTTTCTACTTCTTCCCAAAAGCGATTTGAATGATTCATTTCTTTGAGGTGAGCCAATTCATGACAGATTACATAATTAATAATATGCGGTGGTGCTTGAATTAGCCTCCAATTAAGCCTAATTTCTTTTTTAGAGTTACAACTTCCCCATCGAGATTTTGCATTTGACAGATACACGTTAGAAGGATGCACATTTAGTTTTACGCTAAATACCTCAACCCTTCGAACAAAATCTTTTAATGCTTTTTCTTTTAGCCATTTTGATACAAGCTTGGCAGAATAG
The DNA here is from genome assembly GCA_009926035.1 of Betaproteobacteria bacterium. Taxonomy (GTDB): domain Bacteria; phylum Pseudomonadota; class Gammaproteobacteria; order Burkholderiales; family Methylophilaceae; genus Methylopumilus. Next base: position 66 of record RFPQ01000088.1, on the reverse strand, counting down.
GTTTGATCATGCAGGCGATTTGTGTCGACATGAAGTATATCTTTGTCTTGGAGAACCGAATTTGTT
>RFPQ01000087.1 GCA_009926035.1 Betaproteobacteria bacterium | reverse complement strand
TTGATTTTCCTAAAAAATGCGAACTTGTAATTTCTAAATTGAAATGGCCACCACCTGTATTACCGCTATGTCCTTTATGTAGATCGCTTAAATCCTTAAGGCTTAAATGAGAGGGCTCTAAAAATGCTAGCCTTTCTTTAATGAGATCTTGCAGCATAAATATTTAAGGAAGTGTTTTTCTGAAAGGATTTACTTCAACAGAAGCGTAAACGCCAGAAGTATAAAAAGGATCTTCATGTGCCCAGCGTATCGCTTCATCTAGCGAAGTAAATTCAGCCACAATGAGGCTTCCTGAAAAGCCATCTAAACCAGGATCGATCGCATCGATAGCAGGGAAAGGTCCTGCGAGAAGAAGCCTTCCTTGATCTTGCAATATTTTAATACGCGCTAAATGTGCTGGTCTCTGAACCAATCTTTGATTGAGGCTATTTTGCTGATCTTTAGCGATGATGGCGTAAAACATATTACTTGTGATTGGCCCTTGATGCCAGAACACCAATCAATATGGCATAGCATATGATTAATCCTGTAATGCCAAATAATTTAAAATTGACCCAAGTGCTTTCTGAAAAATTAAAAGCGACATAGAGATTGAGCATACCTAAGCTTGCAAAAAATACTGCAGAAGTCATATTGATTTGATTCCAAGTTTTTTCATTTAATTGAATTTGTTGGCCCATGAGATTTTTAATAAGATTTTTTTTCTTGAAAAAATGAAAAAATAAAAGTGCGCCTGATAATAACCAATACAAAATACTGGGCTTCCATTTAATGAAATTTGCATCATGAAGCCATAAAGTTGTACCACCCAAGATGCTGATCAAAACGGCATTAAATATAAGCAATTTATCCACTCTTTTATGGATGAGCTTGCTATAGATCACTTGAAAAAACGTGGCAGCAATAACGACTAATGTTGCTGTATAGATGTCTGAAAATTTATACGCAATAAAAAAAAGAATGACAGGAAAGAGATCAAATAGAAATTTCATTTGTAAAATCACCTCAAGGCTTTTGTAAATTATCTTTGGTCTAGACTATCTGATACTATGGTAGTTCATATTGAAGCACCTAATACCCATGATTGATCTTCATTCACATTCTACTATATCTGATGGATTATTAAGCCCAACTGCTCTTGTTCGGCACGCTCATACTAAAGGTATCAAAGTTCTTTCTTTAACTGATCATGATGATGTGGAGGGTTTAAAGGAGGCAACTTCAGAAGCAAAATTATTGGGCATACATTTAATTCATGGCGTTGAAATTTCAGTGACATGGAAAAGAGGTACGATTCATATTGTTGGATTAAATGTAGATTCAGAAAATAAAACCTTATTACAAGGACTTTCTTCTATCCGAGAAGGGCGCTTTGAAAGAGCTAAACAAATGGCACATGCACTTGATAAAGTTGGTATCAAAGGCAGCTTAGAAGGCGCATTAAAATATGCAAAATCAGGCATTCTAGGCCGAACACATTTTGCAAGATTTTTAGTTGAAACAGGCTATGCTAAAGATGTGAGAACTGTATTTAAAAATTATCTCGTAAAAGGCAAGCCAGGCTTTATTGAACACACATGGACCACTTTAGAAAATGCACTGACATGGATTCATGAAAGTGGCGGTATTGCAGCTATCGCTCATCCTGCTCGATATGATTTAGGTAAAAATAATCTTTTGGCATTTTTAAATGAATTTAAAGCATTGGGAGGCCAAGGGATTGAAGTCATTTCAGGAAGCCATACCACTGAAGATTCCTTAAAATTTGCAAGAATTGCAGATGAGTTTGAATTTCTAGCATCCATTGGTTCTGACTATCATGGTCCGGGGATTTCTTATAAGGAGATGGGGTCATTACCAAAACTCCCTAAAACATGCGTTCCGATATGGAAAACTTGGAATGAAGTCAATCTGAACTAAATTTTTTCTTAAAAATACATATTTCTTGAATGAATATAAGAATATTCAAATAGAATGACATTCTATATATGGAATTAACTGTTATACAAAAAGTCACCGTTTACGCGCTTCCCATTATCTTTGCGATTACGGTTCATGAGGCAGCACATGGCTATGCTGCGAAGCATTTTGGTGATTTGACTGCTTATAACCAAAATAGAATCAGTCTTAATCCATTAAGACATATTGATCCCATTGGCACCATTGTTTTACCAGCATTAACTGTATTACTGGGCGGCATTTTATTTGGATGGGCAAAGCCTGTACCAGTTAATTTTATGAATTTGCGTCACCCTAAAAAAGATATGCTTTGGGTAGCTGCTGCTGGTCCTTTATCAAATTTAATTATGGCGATCTTTTGGACGATTTTATTTGGACGAAGTGCCTACTTTCCGGAATCGATGTCTTTATTTATTCAGCAAATGGGAGTTGCAGGTATTAGTATTAATTTATCTTTAATGGTATTAAATTTAATTCCATTACCCCCGCTAGATGGAGGAAGAATTGCTGTGAGTTTGCTGCCTAATCATCTCGCTCATAAGTATGCACAAATTGAACGATATGGTTTTTTAATATTAATTATTTTATTAATGACTCATATTCTTGATTTAATAATTTTTCCGCTTATCCAAATTAGTCAAAGTCTAATTTATTGGATATTTGCATAAGGATGAAGGTATAGGTTATGGCTATTGAACGTGTCATATCTGGAATGCGACCCACGGGTAATCTTCATTTGGGTCACTTCAATGGAGTGTTGAAAAATTGGATCAATCTTCAACATGAATTCGAATGTTTATTCTTCGTAGCGGATTGGCATGCACTCACGACACACTATGACTCTCCTGAAATTATTGAAGAAAACGTCTGGGAAATGGCGGTTGATTGGCTTGCAGCTGGTGTTGATCCAGCAACAGCAACTATCTTTATTCAATCTAAAGTTCCTGAACACGCTGAGCTTCACACCTTGTTATCCATGATTACACCACTGGGCTGGCTAGAGAGAGTCCCAACCTATAAAGATCAGCAGGAAAAATTATCCTCTAAAGATTTGTCGACGTACGGATTTTTAGGCTATCCATTATTGCAAAGCGCAGATATTTTAATTTATAAGGCAACTCAAGTGCCTGTTGGTGAAGATCAAATTCCTCATATTGAATTTACACGTGAGATTGCAAGACGCTTTAATCATCTCTATGGTAAAGAGGCTGGCTTTGTTGAAAAAGCTGAAGAAGCAATTAAAAAATTAGGCTCTAAAAAAAGTAGTCTCTATATGGAAATGAAAACAGCGTATCAAGAAAATGGCGACGAGGAAGCTTTAGATTCAGCGCGCGTATTAATCGAAGAACATCAAGGTTTAAGCTTGGGTGACAAAGAAAGGTTGTTAGGCTTTTTAGAAGGAGGCGGTAAAATGATTTTAGTTGAGCCTGAGTATAAATTAGCTCCCGCATCAAAAATGATTGGTTTAGATGGTCAAAAAATGTCTAAGTCTTATAACAATACAATTGCTTTAAGAGAGCCTCCTGAGTCTGTTGAGAAAAAAATTAAAACAATGCCTACAGATCCTGCTCGCGTCAGAAGAAATGATCCGGGCAATCCAGATCATTGCCCTGTATGGCAATTGCATCAAGTCTACTCAAATGACGAAGTAAAGTCTTGGGTCGAAACGGGATGTAAAGAAGCGAAAATAGGATGTATTGAGTGCAAGCAACCTGTCATTGAAGCGATTAATAAAGAATTGAAACCTATTCAAGAAAGAGCATCTCATTATATTGAAGATCCTGATCTTGTAAAAAATATCGTAGCGGAAGGTTGTGAAAAAGCAAGAAAATTAGCGAGAGAAACGATGCGAGAAGTCAGAGAAGCAATGGGGTTAAATTACTAATGAATCAAGAAGTTCAAACAACAGCAATTGGAAAAATTCATGGAGAGAGTATTGAGGTATTACCTCAGGATCTCTATATTCCCCCCGATGCGCTTGAAATTTATTTGGAAGCTTTTGAAGGTCCGCTCGATCTTCTTTTGTATCTCATTAGAAAACATAACTTAGATATTCTTGATATACCTATGGCTGATTTAACAATTCAGTATATGGAATATGTAGAGAAGATGAAAGAAATTAAACTTGAGTTAGCTGCAGATTATTTACTTATGTCTGCCGTCTTGATTGAAATTAAATCAAGAATGTTGCTACCTAAGAAAACAGCTGAAGTAGATACAGAGCAAGACCCTCGGGCTGAACTTGTTCGCAGACTCATGGAATATGAGCTTATCAAGATAGCCTCTGAAAAGCTTACACAAATGCCACAA
>RFPQ01000086.1 GCA_009926035.1 Betaproteobacteria bacterium | reverse complement strand
TGACACTAGCCCAAAAAACGCTAAAATACTCGCTTCTTTACGCGGGAATAGCTCAGTTGGTAGAGCGCAACCTTGCCAAGGTTGAGGTCGCGAGTTCGAGACTCGTTTCCCGCTCCAAATCAAAATCGGGGAAGCATCGTCTTCCCCTTTTTAATTTTGGTGATATTGATGTGGCGCGATAGCAAAATGGTTATGCAGCGGCCTGCAAAGCCGTAGACGCCAGTTCGATTCTGGCTCGCGCCTCCACTTATTAGTGCTTAAGTCTATTTAAGAATAATTAGTGATAAAATTCGGTCTTAGTTTTATTTCAAAAGGCCCGGGTGGTGAAATTGGTAGACACAAGAGACTTAAAATCTCTCGGCTTCACGGCCGTGCCGGTTCGATTCCGGCCCCGGGCACCACATTTTATTATTTCCTTGTAGTTTGAATACAACACTTCTTTGCAAATTTACCCCTAACCATCGTCATCCAATACTTGATCGATTTTTGACGATTGGACAAGTTGAATCTTTAAAATTTTCCTACGAAGAATTTGTATGTCATTTGCTAGGTATAAAGCCTAATCCCGATTATCCATTTGCTGCTGTGGATTATCAAAAAAATCATACACATTATTATCTCTATGCAGATCCCGTTCATTTGAGCCTTCAAAGAGATACATTTTTTTTAGAAAAAAAATTAACAGACGATTTTACGAAGGATGAGATTAAAAAATTATGTGATGCTCTTAATGAGACATTTAAAGATGAAACTCGCGCATTTGTCTTAAATGATCAAGAACAGTTATTTCTTGAATTAAAAAAAGAGCCTCATATTAAAACGACATCGATTCCTCATATCAAACGTCAGTCGATTGATTTATTTATGCCTCAAGGTGAAGAAGGTATGGCATGGCATGCATTTATGAACGAAATTCAAATGTTTCTTTTTGATCATCCACTTAATCAAGATAGAGTGCAGCGAGGACTTCTTTCCCCTAACAGTATTTGGTTTTCAGGTGGCGGCCTATTGCCACAGAATATTCAAAACCCTTATACAACTATTTTTTCTAATGCTAATTTTTTAAAAAAAGCCCTATCTATTGATACAAAGATTTCTCTGCAAGCTTTAGATAACTTTCATCAAGACAATATCAATAGCAACACATTTATTGCCATTGAGGACGATAAAGAGATAGATCGCATTTTAGAAATTGTATGGAATAATTTTAAAAAACGAAAAATAAAGCATTTGGATATTTATATCAGCTATCAAGGCGAGCTCTTACATATTCATAATAGATTCATACAGCTATTTAAGGTATGGAAAAAAACTAATACAGTAGAAAATTATTTTAATGTTCATTAAATCAAAAAAAGTTGATCATGCTGCTTTAGATATGCTTGTTAATTCAGGGCTCAATCCTCATTTGGCGAAGTTTTATTCAGCACGTGGTATTAAGCATATTGACGATGCAACACTCTCTATTGAGAAAATTATTCCACCAGAAGCTTTAACAAACAACACATTAATGGCGTCGATCTTGGCAGATGCTATTTTAGAAAACCAAAAAATTCTTATTATTGGCGATTATGATACGGACGGTGCAACCTCGACCGCTGTTGGAGTAAGGGCCCTCAAAATGATGGGTGCTGATGTGGATTATTTGGTGCCGAATCGATTTGAATTTGGTTATGGTTTAACGCCTGAAATTGTTGATTTAGCGAAAGAAAAAAATCCTAATATTATTATTACCGTTGATAACGGTATTGCAAGTGTTGAAGGTGTCAATCAAGCTAATCAATATGGTATCGATGTCTTAGTCACAGATCATCATCTTCCTGGTGATTCACTGCCTCGTGCTAAATGTATTGTGAATCCTAATCAGCATGGTTGTAATTTCCCAAGTAAATATCTATGTGGTGTAGGCGTTATTTTTTATGTAATGTTAGCTTTAAGAGCCGAACTTCGAAAACGAAATTATTTTAAAGACCATGCAGAACCTAACTTAATGCAGTTAATTGATCTTGTCGCTTTGGGCACAGTTGCAGATTTAGTGCCGTTAGATAGAAATAATCGTACTTTAGTTGAATATGGTATTCGAAGAATTAGATCAGGTCAGGCCAATCCTGGCATTCGAGCGCTTATGGCATTAACTAAAAAAAATCCATCACAATTCCATACTTCTGATCTTGCTTTTAGTATTGCACCAAGGCTCAATGCTGCAGGAAGACTAGATGATATGACCTTAGGTATTCAATGTCTTTTATCTGAAAGCTATGAAGATGCGCGTTTTATTGCATCATCACTTGAAGCTTTAAATCTCAAAAGAAGATCAATTGAATCTGAAATGAAAGATGGCGCTTCAATTCAACTGGATGACGTGAATTGTGAAGCACAATTTAGTATCGCACTTTATGACCCCACTTGGCATCAGGGAGTGATCGGGATTATTGCCTCTCGCATTAAAGATAAATATCATCGCCCTGTGATTGTGTTTGCTAAATCTGATGAAGGCATTCTTAAAGGCTCAGGTAGATCTATTCAATCACTTCATTTAAGAGATGCGCTCGATCTTGTTTCAAAAAAAGATCCAAATATTCTTATGACATTCGGTGGTCATGCCATGGCAGCTGGACTTACTATCAAAGAAGCGGATTTTGATCGATTTGTTCAATTATTTGAAGAAACTGTAAAAGGTTTAATCTCATTAGATGATCTTAAATTAACAATTGAAGTAGATGATGCACTTAATTTCTCAGAAGTCACTTATGAAGATATAGAGCATATTAACGCGCAAGTATGGGGACAAGGTTTTCCGCTACCTATTTTTGAAGGTGAGTTTGAAGTTGTTGAGCAAAAAATTCTTGCAGATAAGCATTTGAAGTTAAATCTTCTACTACAAAATAAAGTGTTTGAAGCTATTTATTTTAATCGTAGCGAACACCTCCCTCGCAAGATAAAAGCGATCTATCAGGTTGATTCTAATGAGTTTAATGGCAATAAAAAAATTCAAATTCAATTAAAAATGCTCTCTTAACGAGTATCCTTGAATTGCCCATCGAGCGCCAACAAAGTAAAATTCAACAAACTATTTAAGAGAGTGTCATGAGACGTAAAATCGTTGTTGGTAATTGGAAAATGAATGGCTCTTTGGCGTCCAACGAATCGCTCCTTAAAGCCTTAGTAGAAAAGATACCTCAAACAATCCCAGTGGACATCGTGGTGTGTGCCCCTTATCCCTACTTATTTCAAACGCAATCCTATCTTAAAAATTCGCCTATTCGTTGGGGCGCTCAGAATGTGGCTAAATTTGAATCAGGCGCTTTCACAGGTGAAGTAAGTGTTTCTATGCTCAAAGAATTTGGTGCAAGCTATGTGATTATCGGCCATTCTGAAAGAAGTACGGCTTATTGTGAATCAGATGAAAATATCGCTACTAAATTTATGATGGTAAAAAAAGCAGGCATGACGCCAATTCTCTGTGTAGGTGAAACTTTGATTGAACGAGAAGCTGGCATTATGGAAAAAGTTGTTTCTAAGCAGCTTGATACCATTATTGAAATGTATGGCGAAGAAATATTTGATGAGGCTGTGATTGCTTATGAGCCTGTATGGGCAATTGGAACTGATTTAGCTGCTTCCCCTCAGCAGGCGCAAGCGATGCATCAATTTATTCGTGAGAAATTATCCTCAAATACTAAGGCCGTAAAGAGCCTTAAAATCATCTACGGAGGGAGCGTAAACCCTCAAAATGCGTTACAATTATTCTCTATGCCAGACGTAGACGGCGGACTCGTAGGACGGGCTTCTTTAAATGCGAGTGATTTTGAGTCTATATGTCATTCGGCCGAAATATAAATCAAAGAAAATAGGATTATGGAAAATTTACTAACAATTATTCATGTGATTGCATGCTTAGGTGTCATTGGTTTGGTGCTTATGCAACACGGCAAGGGCGCCGATATGGGTGCAGCTTTTGGAAGTGGCTCATCAGGAAGTTTATTTGGCGTAAGCGGCTCATCTAATTTTTTAAGTAGAACAACAGCAATATTTGTTTTAGTCTTTTTTCTGACCAGTATTGCCTTAGCGTTTATCGCAGGTCAAAAATCAGGCACTGGAAGTGTGGTGAAAGCAACTGAGTCTTCAGAAGCGCAAAAACCTTCTGAAACTAAAAGTGGTGAAGCTCAGTCGAATTCATCAGGTGGTGCTAAGAATATCCCAAAATAGAGACTGTTAAATCTATAAAGCCGTCGTGGTGGAATTGGTAGACACGCTATCTTGAGGGGGTAGTGACGAAAGTCGTGAGAGT
>RFPQ01000085.1 GCA_009926035.1 Betaproteobacteria bacterium | reverse complement strand
TCCATGAAGCAATTACTGCGATGGGCTGGCCTATTATTATTCAAGAAGGTGTTGAGGCTGATGATGTAATTGGCACATTATGCAAAGAAGCTACCCAACATCAATTTAATGTGGTTGTTTCTACAGGCGACAAAGATTTAGCACAGCTTGTAAATGGCCATGTCACTTTAATTAATACGATGACGAATGAAAAACTCGATATCGAAGGTGTCAAAAATAAGTTTGGATTAATGCCGACCCAAATTATTGATTATCTAACACTTATTGGAGATACATCAGATAATGTACCTGGCGTTGAAAAAGTAGGTCCTAAAACTGCATTGAAATGGCTTAATGAGTATCAAACGCTCGACAATATCGTAGCGCATGCTTCTCAATTCTCAGGGGTAGTCGGTGAAAATTTAAGGAAAGCACTCGATTGGATTCCTAAAGCTAAAGATCTTATTACGATTCGATGTGATTTAGATATCGATAAAAATTGGGACAATTTGAAACCTAAAGAACAAGACTCATCCGCGTTAGAAAACTTATACAAAAGATTTGAGTTTAAGAATTGGCTTAATGAAATTAAAGAGGGTGGTCCTCAAGTAATTTCATCAAGTAAAAGTGATGAAGAAAAAACATTTATTAAATCACCAAGTCATTTTATTTCTAAAATTAAATACGACACAATATTTGAAGAAACTTTATTACATTCATGGCTAGAAAAAATCAAAGAAAAAAAATATGTTTGTATAGACACCGAAACAAACTCACTCGACCCAATGCAAGCAAAAATTGTAGGTATATCTATGGCAGTGACCCCAGGAGAAGCAGCCTATATTCCTCTAGCACATGATTATCCTGGAGCCCCTCAACAGTTATTGCTTGATGCTGTATTAAACTTTCTGAAGCCCATTTTAGAGGATGAGAAGATCAAAAAAATTGGACAAAACATAAAGTATGATGCGCATGTTTTTTTAAATCATAATATTCATCTTAAAGGTATTAAGCACGATACGATGCTTCAAAGCTATGTGACAGAAAGTCATCAAAGCCATGGTATGGATAATTTAAGCTTGAGACATTTAGGTCATACCTGTATAAGTTATGAAGAAGTTGCGGGCAAAGGTGTGAATCAACTCAAATTTAATGAGGTCGATATTGATGCAGCATCCCATTATTCATCTGAAGATGCCGACATTACATTGCAATTAAATCAATTTTTTAATCCTGCTATTGAAAATGATGCGCTACTAAAATTCATTTATGAAAATATTGAAATGCCCACAGCTGAAGTTCTTTTAAAGATTGAAAGAAATGGTGTGCTTGTAGATGACAAAAAATTAAATGAACAAAGCCATGAAATTGGTAAAAAAATTCTGCTACTTGAAGAAGAGGCTTATCAATTAGCGGGGCAACCTTTTAACCTCGCATCACCCAAACAGTTACAAGATATTTTATTTAATAAATTAGGTATTAAGTCTTTGAAAAAAACGCCTTCGGGAGCGCACTCTACCGATGAAGACGTCTTGCAAGAATTAGCCCTTGATTATCCTTTACCTAAACTACTACTTGAACATCGAAGTTTATCTAAACTTAAATCAACTTACACTGATAAATTGCCAAAAATGATTAATCCTAATACTGGACGCATTCATACCAGCTATAACCAAGCCGTCGCAATCACAGGACGCCTTGCAAGTTCGGATCCTAATTTACAAAATATCCCTATCAGAACATTAGAGGGTAGAAAAATAAGGGAAGCATTTATTGCAAACAAAGGATCATCAATTTTATCTGCAGACTATTCACAAATCGAACTAAGAATTATGGCTCACTTATCTCAAGATAAAAGATTACTTGATGCATTCAAGAACAATGAAGATATTCATAAATCCACGGCAGCTGAAATCTTTGGGTGTGAGCTGAATAGTGTTTCTAATGAACAAAGACGTTATGCAAAAGTCATTAATTTTGGATTAATCTATGGAATGAGTGTTTTTGGTTTATCAAAATCACTCGGTATTGAACGCAGCGCCGCAGCAAATTACATAGAAACTTATTTTGCTCGATATCCTGGTGTTAAAAAATACATGGAAGATGCAAAACTATTTGCTAAAGATAAAGGTTATGTAGAAACATTATTTGGAAGGCGACTATGGATTCCGGAAATTAATGGTTCAAACGGTATTAGAAGAGCTGCGGCGGAGAGAGCTGCGATTAATGCGCCTATGCAAGGCACTGCAGCTGACCTCATTAAATTAGCAATGATTGCCGTTGATCAATGGCTGAATCAAAATGCGCACTTAAAAACAAAAATGATTATGCAAGTACACGATGAACTTGTATTTGAAGTACCCCAAAATGAAATTGAAATATTGCAAAAAGAATTGCCTCGCTTAATGGAGGGTGTTGCAAAACTAGATATTCCTCTTATCGTTGATATTGGTGTTGGACTAAACTGGGATGCGGCACATTAAAATGGAATTTGGGGCTTTAATTATTGGCGATGAAATTTTATCTGGCAAAAGACAAGATAAACATTTCGAATTTTTACAAAAAACTTTAAAAAAATATGGGCTTTCATTGTCTTGGGTGAAATACATTCAAGACAATTCGAAAGACATTATTCAATCTATTCAAGAATCTATAAAACCAGATACAGTGATTTTCTCTTTTGGTGGCATTGGTGCAACACCTGATGACTTCACAAGACAAGCTGCAGCAGAAGCTTTTGATCTTAAATTAACGAGAAATGAAGAAGCTTTGAAGCTTATTGAAGAGCAGTTTGGTGAGGGAGCTTATCCTAAAAGAGTTTTAATGGCTAATATTCCCCAAGAAGCATTATTAATTCCAAATGAAATTAATAAAATACCTGGATTTAAAATTAATCATCATCATTTTTTGCCAGGCTTTCCAGAAATGGCATGGCCGATGGTTGAATGGGTTCTAAATACATATTATCAAGGATTATTAAATCAAAATGATTTTGCCGAAGCTTCTATTTGGATTAATGATGTGAGTGAAAGTAAATTAATTGATTTGATGAATGAAATTGTAAAAAAATATCCAGAAATTAAACTTTTTAGTCTGCCAAAATTAAAACCGATAAAAACTATCGAGCTTGGCGTTAAAGGTTCATCAAAATTAGTTAATGAAGCTATACTGGAAATACAAGAAAAAATTACCAATTTGGGCTATGAATGGCATTAAAGGCTTACTTAAAGCGATTATGAGTCCTCTGCTCTAACCAACTGAGCTATAGGCCCGTTTACAAATTTTTTACCCTGCTACAACCACCATAAAACTGTGCATGGTGTTTAAGCAATTTTAACTACCAATGATATTCTGGTTCATCCATAAACATAGATAACCTTGCATGTTATAAGTACAAAAGCTCCTCTCACAAATACTCAATTCTCGGTAATATGTACCTTCCTTAATTACCTAATTGCCTATAAAATAGGCAACTTTCCCTAGGCAATATAAAGACCGTGCAAATAGGATCCATTTCCATTAAAAACAATCTCGTAGTCGCTCCCATGGCCGGCGTCACAGACCGTCCTTTCCGTCAACTTTGTAAAAAGTTTGGTGCTGGGATGGCTGTAAGTGAAATGGTGACATCAAACTCTCTTCTGTACGGCAGCGAAAAAACACTTCGTCGCGCCAATCACGAAGGTGAGGTAGATCCAATCTCAGTTCAAATTGCTGGCGCTGACCCAAAAATGATGGCTGAAGCAGCTCAATTTAATGTGGATCATGGCGCTCAAATTATCGATATCAATATGGGCTGTCCTGCGAAAAAAATATGTAATGTCATGGCAGGATCAGCACTTCTCAAAGATGAACCGCTTGTACAAAAAATATTATCTTCCGTGGTTAAATCTGTAGATGTTCCTGTCACATTAAAAATAAGAACTGGTTGGGACACCAAAAATCGTAATGCAATAGAAATTGCAAAAATTGCCGAAGACATTGGCATTAAAGCATTAGCTATTCATGGCAGAACAAGAGCTTGTTTGTACATGGGTGATGCTGAATATGACACCATCGCCAAAGTAAAACAATCAGTCAAAATTCCCGTTATTGCGAATGGTGATATCACTTCACCAGAAAAAGCTAAATTTGTTTTAGATTACACCGGTGTAGATGGGGTAATGATCGGAAGAGCTGCTCAAGGTAAGCCTTGGATTTTTAGAGAAATTGATCACTATCTCAAAACAGGAAAGCATTTAGATAACCCGTCTACTGATGAAATCAAAAATATAACGATTGCTCATGTAAAAGAGCTTTATGATTTTTATGGTGAAAACGCAGGATTAAAAATTGCAAGAAA
>RFPQ01000084.1 GCA_009926035.1 Betaproteobacteria bacterium | reverse complement strand
GTTCCATATGGCCAGGTAGCTCAGTCGGTAGAGCAGCGGATTGAAAATCCGCGTGTCGGCAGTTCGATTCTGCCCCTGGCCACCATTCAAATTTTAAGCACGATCTAAGGAAAGTAATGAAAAAAAATACAAAAGTAACATTAGCAGTTGCATTAATTGGTCTAGTTGCAACAGCAGCTGTAACATTCAAATATGTTAATGCAAGAGTCAAAATTAAAGAGCTAGAAGCTGTTTCTCGCTTGCAAAATTTAACTTTAATAGCTATTGGCAATAAAGATTATATTCTCGCATGTAAATCACAAAGTGAAGCAGAAGAATACCTAGGTAAAGTTCATTCAAAAGCTGAAGACTTACTTGGTATGATCCACAAGAGCAATCAAGAGCTCTGTGCTAAAGCTCAGCAGTCGCAATCAAAATAATTTAGATTCATTAAAAAAGCCAGCTATTGCTGGCTTTTTTTATAACTCAATAATCTATCAAAAAAATGAATCGCCTGAACTCAATCAATGTAAACAAAGTAAAAACTTTGTCACTGTCATAATCTATTAACAATCCTGATCTAAAATGATTATGTGCATCAAAAGTGCACACTATTAATACAACCCAAAAGGAAAAGAAATGAAAAAGTCAGTTCGTTTAAGTCTCACTATTGTCGCTGCTGTCGCAGCAATTTTAACTACAGTGGCTGCGTCCACATTCATTCAAAGCAATGAAAAACTTTACGAATTAGAGCGTGCAGCGCGCTTACAAAATTTAAGCGTAATCGCTATTAAAAATAACGATTTTGCACTTGCTTGCAAAGCACAGACTGAGGCTGAAAAAGCGCTTACACAAGCCAATCTTCGCTCAGAAGATGTTGTGGGCATGGTAAATAAATCAAGTAGTGAACTTTGTTTAAAAGCTGCAAAAGTGATTGCTTTAAAATAGTTAATCATTGATTTTAAAAAAGCCCGCTCAATGCGGGTTTTTTATTTCTCTAAAAATACTTGGTTACTTTGAGATTGTTGAACTTTCTTATATGATGCCTACCTAAGAAAGTATATGTTTAAGAATACTTCTAAATTCAACATAATTAAAAAGGAATCATAGATGGAAAACTCTGGCACTTTTAAAAATATCATCATTGCGATCTTAATCGCGGTAGCAGGTTATTTTTCATATAGCGCTTATAACGCTGAAGACTTATTGAGCGCTCAAACTGCAGAAATTAAAAATTTAAATGACCAAATTGCAACGCTTAATCAAAAAGTGACTGACTATGAAAAGGCTGACGCTCAAAAGAAAGCTATTGTGTCTGACCTAGAAGCAAAAGTAACAGCGCAAAGTAAAGATCTTGAAGAGCTTAAGGCTCAACTTGCAAAATCTGTTAAACCTGCAAAAGCAAAAGAAGCTCCTAAAGCTAAAAAAACAAAATAATTCCAATTTTCACACATAAGGTGTTTTCGCCATATGTGTGATTTTCTTTTTAAGTCCCGCAAAACGTTTGATACGACGTGTCTTCATCTAAAGGTGGCTCGTTATATACCTTTAAATCCTCATAAGGCTTTTGAAGCGCTGCAATAAAATCATTTAAAAACCTGTAATCTTGATCATTCACAGCAGTGGACAAAGCTTTTTCCACTAAATAATTACGGGGGATGATGGCTGGATTATGTTTTAACATCATCAGCCTTGATGCCTCCTCGCCTTCTGTTTGTTTTTGAATACGATGTAGCCATTTTTTGTACCAAGCATTAAATGATACATCTTTAAAAATAGTATCCTCTAGGATTGCATCTGAAGAAAGATGCCTGAATGTGAGCGTGTAGTCGGCCTTATTTTTTTGCATGAGCACTAATAATTCATTGATTAAATTGACATCACTTGCTTCCTCATCAAATAAACCTATTTTTTGTCGCATGCCTTGTAACCATGTCTTCTGAAATTGTTCTGAAAAACTATTCACTGATTGAGATGCTAATTGAATCGATTTGTCAGTATCTTGATCAATCAACGGAAGTAATGTCTCCGCAAATCTTGCCAAGTTCCATTGTGCGATAGGGGGTTGATTGCAATATGCATAACGACCCTGACGATCGATCGAACTAAATACAGTTTCGGGATGATAGCGATCCATAAACGCACACGGCCCATAATCAATCGTTTCACCACTGATCGACATATTGTCTGTATTCATGACGCCGTGAATAAAACCCACATGCATCCATTGGCTGACGAGTAAAGCTTGTCTTTCAATCACTGCTTTTAAAAAAGCAAGGTAGGGATTGGCTTTTTCTTTACACGCTGGGTAGTGACGATCAATGGTGTAATCAGCAAGTATTTTTAATTTATTAACATCATTCAATGTGGACGCGAATTGAAAAGTGCCTACACGAATATGACTTTTCGCAACTCTTGTGAGTATTGCACCAGGTAATTCTTCATCTCGTATGACACTATCTCCAGTGGCAACCACTGCTAAGCTTCTTGTCGTTGGAATATTTAGCGCATGCATCGCTTCACTAATGATGTATTCACGAAGCATGGGGCCTAATGCAGCACGGCCATCACCACGTCTAGAATAAGGCGTTTGTCCTGAACCTTTAAATTGAATATCAAAACGTTCGCCATTTGGACTAATCTGTTCCCCCAATAGGACCGCTCTTCCATCTCCCAATAAAGTGAAGTGGCCAAATTGATGTCCTGCGTATGCCTGTGCTACAGGATATGCTTTTTCAGGAATTTCATTGCCAGAAAAAATATTACTCCATGCTTCTGGACTCAAATTTTCTTTATTTAACCCTAAAAATTTTAATAAAGGCTCGTTTAATAAAATAAGTTTAGGGTTTGATACTGCTATGGGAGATTGCTGAGCAAAAAAATCTTTGGGAAGCTTTATATAGCTATGATCAAAATCCCAACCTACTTTTTCTATTTGTTGCCTACTCATTAAATGAGCTTTGAAAAAAATACATTTGGCCTAGATTGAACATGATGATTTACTAATATTTTAATATTCTTATTATAATGAATTATCCATTCATCTTATGGGAGAGAGTGATGTCAAAAATTATTGTTGAAAAAAATCCAAGTGAAGAGAGGCTGAATACTTTAGGCATAAGATCATGCCCAACATGGTCAAAAGAACCATCAACTTTTCCTTGGAGTTATTCGGAACAAGAAATTGCATATATTTTAGAGGGTGAAGTTACAGTGACACCTGATGGTGGAGAGCCTGTTAATTTTGGCAAGGGGGATCTTGTCACTTTTAAAGAGGGACTGTCTTGCACTTGGTATGTTAAAAAAGCGCTAAAGAAGCATTACCACTTTGGTTAATTAAATCTTAAGGAATCATCATGGCTTACTTTGAAGACAATTCGCAAACTATAGGCAATACACCCCTTGTCAAATTAAATCGAGTGACAGATGGTGCTAAAGCAACTGTGCTCGCTAAAATTGAAGGAAGAAATCCAGCTTACTCTGTGAAATGTCGTATTGGTGTGGCTATGATTAATGATGCCATTGAAAAAAAATTACTTGGGCCTGGAAAAGAAATCATTGAGCCTACAAGTGGTAATACAGGAATTGCTCTCGCCTTTGTAGCTGCTGCTAAAGGTATCCCCATTACACTCACAATGCCTGAAACCATGAGCATGGAGCGGAGAAAACTATTAACCGCCCTAGGTGCCAAAATTATTTTAACTGAAGGACCTAAAGGTATGAATGGTGCTGTCGCAAAAGCCTCTGAAATTGCAGCAACTGACCCTAAATATGTTTTACTGCAGCAATTCAATAATCCATCGAATCCATCTATTCACGAAAGAACAACAGGTCCTGAAATATGGAATGATACGAATGGCTCCATTGATGTGTTTGTCTCAGGTGTAGGGACTGGCGGGACTATTACAGGTGTGACACGCTATCTTAAGCATACCAAACAAAAACATATTGAATCAGTCGCAGTTGAGCCTTCTTTGAGTCCTGTCATCACACAAAAATTAAATGGCGAAGAAATTAAGCCATCGCCACATAAGATTCAAGGTATTGGAGCAGGATTTATTCCGGGTAACTTAGATTTATCTCTTATTGATAAGGTAGAACAAATCAGCAATGAAGACGCTATTGCTTTTGCGAGACGATTAGCGCGTGAAGAAGGTATTTTAGCAGGTATCTCTTGCGGAGCTGCTGCTGCCGTGGCTGTTAGGCTTGCAAAGCTTCCTCAATATGAGGGAAAAACTATTGTTGTGATCTTACCTGATACTGCTGAACGTTATTTAAGTTCTGCACTCTTTGAAGGTATGTTTGACGAAAAAGGTTTGGCGATTAGCTGATATCAAAGGTACTTTGGAGTGTTGGAATAATGACAT
>RFPQ01000083.1 GCA_009926035.1 Betaproteobacteria bacterium | reverse complement strand
TTTGAAAGTTTTTATGTCAGCAGATAAAAAGATACCTAAATTTAACGGCCCAGAATTGTTTGATGAAACTCATAATGAAAGTGAATCCTGGTATGCATTTGAAATTATGTCAGAATTTGTTGGCGCTACCGAAAAACTTAAAAAAATAACCCCAGCTGTATCTGTGTTCGGAAGTGCTAGGGTGAGTGAAGACCATCCTTACTACAAACTAACCGTTGATATAGCAGAGGCTTTATCCAACGCTGGTTTTAGCGTAATTTCTGGCGGTGGCCCAGGTCTTATGGAAGCCGTTAACAAAGGAGCTTCCTTAGGCAAGGGTCCCAGTATTGGCCTTAATATCAACTTACCTCATGAACAAAAGCCGAATGAATATCAAGATATTTCAATTAATTTTAAATATTTCTTTATGCGTAAAGTGATGTTTATTAAATACGCTTCAGCATACGTAGTTTTACCTGGTGGATTTGGAACTTTGGATGAATTAATGGAAGTGATTACACTTATTCAAACGGGTAAATCAAGAAAAATCCCTATTATTTTAGTAGGAAAAGAGTTTTGGTCTGGGTTGCTAGGCTGGTTAAAAGACAAGATTGTAAAAGAAGGGATGGCGCAAGAAAAAGACTTGGATTTGATTCAGATTCTTGAAGAGCCTAAAGAGATAGTAGATGCAATATTTAATCATTATGAATCAATTGGTTTTACGCTAACGCCGGCGGAACGAAAAGCTCAGCTTTACTTATAAATTGTCAAATAAACCATACCATCTATAGGTTTTTTGCTAGAATCTTGTCTATGAAAATACAAAATACAATCAAAGCTTTTTTATTCGCAACTGCCTTCATGAGCTTAAATGCCATGGCTGAAAAAAAACTCGAGCCATTAGAAGAAGTGAAGCCTCCACCTAAGAATTTTGAAAGTGATATTGTGGATGAACCTCAAATTACCATCACTAAAAAAGGCGCTGACACTGTTGAGGAATATCGAATTAATGGCGAGCTTTATATGATGAAAGTCACACCTCCTGCTGGCGGACCTTCATATTATTTATTGAAGGAAGATCAAGACGGTGGCTGGGCAAGATATGACGGCCCAAGCCAGCCTTTAACAGTGCCTAAATGGGTAATATTTAGATTCTAAATTTTTTTGAAAGGGCTTTTAGGCCCTTTTTTTTATGTCTGTTTACACATCAGTTAATATTGAAGAATTAAAAACCTGGCTTCAAGATTATGCTTTGGATGATCTCACTGATTACCAAGGTATTAAATCTGGCATCACGAATACCAATTATTTTTTGATAACAGCGCATGATCGTTTTGTATTAACGCTCTTTGAAAAAAACAAGATAGAAGACCTCCCTTATTTCGTAGACCTTATGGCTCATTTAGCTGAGCATTCTTTTTTATGTCCTAAGCCAATTTTTAAAAAAAATGGTACAGCTTTAAGCATTTTAAAAAATAAACCTGCTTTAATCGTGACATGTTTAAAGGGGAAAGAACTTACAAAGCCCGAAGTCAAACATTGTGCGGCTGTAGGTAAAAGTTTGGCGGAGCTCCATGCGAAATCAGCCAATTTTCAAGCTCAACATCAAAACACAAGAGATCTTAATTGGATCAAAAAAACAGCTGACTCTTTATTTGATGCATTGCCTCAAGATGAGAGTCAATTATTAAAAGAAGAAATTCTTTATCAAGAAAAACAAAATTATAAACTCCCTATATCTACGATTCATGGAGATTTATTTAGGGACAACGTACTCTTTTTAAATAATGAGGTAACAGGCTTTATAGATTTCTATTATGCATGCACAGATTATCTTGTTTTAGATGTGGCAATTGCTGTCAATGATTGGTGTGTGAATGTTGACGGTTCTTTTGACAAAGCTAGATTGAATGCTTTCTTAGATGCTTATAAAAAGATAAGATCATTTAATGATAATGAAGATCAAGCTTGGAATGATATGTTGAGATTGGCTTCATTAAGATTTTGGGTTTCAAGGCTCAACGATTTCTATCATGTAGTAGAAGGCGAGCTTACCTATACAAAAGACCCCAATCATTTTAAGAAAATTTTAAAACAACGTATTGGTTTATAAATTTTAAGGTCAATTAATATGAAAAAAATTACATTCCGAGATTCTATTCGTTGGAATAAAGAAAGTTATATGCTCTTCAAAAAAACACCCAATCAATCCTTGATGCTGAGCTTAGCTTATCTCTTTATTTTTATGTTGTTGCCTTCAATGCCCATGGTTCAAATTTTTTCAATTGTATCTATTTTAATTTGGCCAATATTTTTAGTATTCGCAGTGAACTTTTACAAAATTCATGACAAGAATAAGGCTGAAAAATTTTTAGCGGTATATGAAAAAATTAAACCTAGGCTAGCTACGTTATTAATACTTGGCCTTATCTGCTTATCTTATGCTGGTCTAGTGTCGATGGTGTTAAATTCTGAAATGCAAGAATTTATTAAATTATCAGAAAACAATAGTGAGTTAATTAGCGTGATTAATAATTTTGTACCGATGATCGGAAAATTAATCTTACTTTTACTTCCATTGCTTATGGCGACGTGGTTTTCACCGATGCTAATCGTTTATAACCACTATTCACTCTTCAAATCGATCAAATCAAGTATCGCAGGATGCTTAATGTATATTGCCCCATTAGGCCTTTCATGGCTTATTTTTTCAACAACAGCGATATTATTTATGTTGTCGTGTGGCTTGTTGATTGGATCTCTAGCTTCGTTCTTTCCTTCGATAGGATCTTCATTAATGGGTGCGATTATTTTCTTTGCATTACTTGTAATCACATCAGTGATGTTTGCATTTCAATATATCAGTTATCGAGATATTTTTAAATCCGCCAAAAGTTATTAGTGTTTAAAAAGTTTTGCGTATTCCATCGCAAGCCATTTTGTGCCTGCTTTATTAAATTTAATTTGAATTCTTAGGTCGTTGGAATTACCTTCATAACCTAAAACTGTTCCTTGGCCAAATTTTTCATGCATAACAGATTCACCAATTCGCCAAGTATGCTTCTGCTGACTAGGTTGCGAGTAACTCTCCTCAATTTGATCCACATTATTTTTAAGATTAATAGTATTAATGTATTTAACAAGACTCTCAGGAATCTCCTCTAAAAATCTTGAGGGCATTCCATATCTTGTTTGACCATGAAGCATTCTTGATAGTGCATAACTTAAATATAATTTTGAACGAGCTCTTGTTACAGCAACATACATAAGCCTTCTTTCCTCTTCAAGACCTTTGGATTCGAATAAACTTTGTTCGTGAGGACATAACCCTTCTTCAAGGCCAGAAATAAATACTACGTCAAATTCTAGGCCCTTAGATGAGTGAATCGTCATGAGTTGGATGGCATCTGCACCTTCACTGGCTTGCATATCACCACTTTCTAAAGAAGAATAATTTAAAAAATCTCCTAGTGGATTTGATGATTCATTGTTGTCATTATTTAGAAAAGTTGCGGCAGCAGAAACTAATTCATTTAAGTTGGAGACTCTATCAAGACCATCTTTTTCGTTGGTATAGTGATCTTTAAGTCCTGATTCATTAATAATAAGATCAATCATTTGAGGAAGCGTTAGCCCTTCAAAACCACTTTCAATATGTTTTATGAGTTGGATAAAATAAGGCAGACCCTTTTTAATTACAGAAACTTGATCAGATAATTTCTCCGCGGCATCCCATAAACTACAATTATCGCGTCTAGAAATATCTTGCAGGCTTTCTAATGATCGACTACCAATACCACGCGTCGGAAAATTTACAATTCTTAAAAAAGCACTGTCATCATTTTTATTTGCAATGAGTCTTAGATAAGCGATAGCGTGTTTAATTTCGGCGCGCTCAAAGAAACGCAACCCGCCATAGACACGATAAGGTAGGTTAGATGAAAAAATGTTGTGTTCAAGAACCCGAGACTGAGCATTGCTTCTATAAAGAATAGCAATATGATTTAGTGGGACGCCTTCTCTATGAAGCATTTTGATTTCATCTACAATAAATTTAGCTTCATCAATATCTGTATGGCCGGTATAGATTCTAATAGGGTCACCTTCTCCAGCTGAAGTCCACAAGTTCTTGCCCAATCTATTTTTATTATGATCAATAATGGCATTTGCTGTATTGAGGATATTACTTTTAGATCTGTAGTTTTGTTCGAGCTTAATAATTTGTTTGACATGAAAGTCTCTTTCCATGTCTTTCATATTTCCAACCCTTGCACCTCTAAAGCTATAGATAGATTGATCATCATCACCTACAGCAAATACAAAACTGCTATTACCCGCAAGAAGTTTTAACCACTTATATTGAAGTTCGCTTGTGTCTTGAAATTCGTCAATCAGA
>RFPQ01000082.1 GCA_009926035.1 Betaproteobacteria bacterium | reverse complement strand
TTTGATTCTTGAAATAATACCTTCTTCTATATCAAATCTTATCGCAACCCTATTTCTTTCTAAAGGGGATGTGGTCGTTTTAACTGATGCTGTATATTTACCAAGAGATAAGTATTGTTTTTTTATTTCTTGTTCCATAAAGTCAAGTTTTGTTTTATCGTAAATTTGACCTTCTACTAAACCAACGCTCTTTAAACTCTCTTTCAATTTATCAGTTTGAAACATTTTATTTCCTGAAAATTGAATGTCAGCGATTGATGGTCGTTCTTGGACGGTGATGAGAAGAATATTTTGATCTGCTTCTATACGAACGTCTCTAAAGAAACCTGTGCGATAAAGGGATTTAATGGCTTCAGATGACTTATCCTCAGTCATCGTATCACCTACTTGTACAGGCAAGTAGTTAAATACTGTACCTGGCTCAGTTCTCTGTAAGCCCTCAATTTTAATATCTTTGATCACAAAAGGCTCCATAGCAAGAGCAGCTAGGGAGATAACAAGAAGTGAAGCGAATAAAGCTAGTTTAGATCTTAAAGTCATTAGCTTCCTAATAGGTATCGACAGGCGTCATTATACAACGCAATTGCAGTTAGTAAACCCAAAATTAACTTTGACTTATCATCATATTTTTACTTGATAAAGGCTTACCCATAATAAACTCAAGGAAATAATAAGCCAAATGACCCCCATCTAATAATGGAATTGGTAATAAATTCAATATTCCGATATTCAAACTAATGAGTCCAATAAATTGAATATAAGGGAGAAGGCCCTCTAAAAAAGAAGAGGATGCCATGTGTGCAATTGTCAAAGGACCACCCAAATCTTTTAAGTCAGCTTTTTGCGTAAATAAATTCTTGAATGTGCTTAAAGTTAAATAGAAAAAGTTATGCGTTTGGATTAAAGACTTCAGTATGGACTCAGTAAATGTACTTTTCACTTCAACCAAATTGGCTTTTATAATAGCTTCATCATACCCCAATGAAACACTACATCTTTATCTATATGAATTAATTGAATAATATTTTCTCTTTTTATAGTTAAATCATAAGACTTTGACCAATAATTTTGAATGTTTCTAACCAAGTCTTTGATATTTTTTATTTTTATTTGATCAATCATAAGAATTTGATCATTAGGCCTAAGACCTATCTTTTCAGCAATACTGTCCCGCTCTACCGACTGAATTAAAATAGGAGCGCCATATGGAAAGGTCTGAATGCCATCAACCCACATAAAATTCTGGATACTAAAGATTTCATTCATTCTTTTAAAGCTTAAGTTTTTAAATGTTTCTTTGTGGCTACTTAAATAAATTTCCAAATCATTTAAGGATTTAATCGCTTCACCATCAATCGACATGATTTCATCCCCAGGTCTCAAGCCTTGCTTGAAGGCTTCACTGGATTCTGGAACTTCATTAATTAACGGCTTAATTTGAGGAGATCCATGCATATAAATAAAGCAAAATATGAAGACCCCCAAAAAAATGTTGATTAAAGGTCCAGCTAAAACAATTAGGAAACGCTTAAATAGTGACTGTCTATTAAATGCCCTATAAAGATCATTTTTTTTTATTTTTTTGTTTGTATCTTCATTGTTCTCATCTAAAAGCTTTACATAGCCACCAAGGGGAATTGAAGATATAACAAATGCAGTGTGATCTTTACCAAAAAAATAAGTAAAAATAGGTTTGCCGAATCCAATTGAGAATTTGAGCACTTTGACGTTACACCATCGAGCCATTTGAAAATGACCAAATTCATGAATGCCCACCACAATACTGATTGTAAGAATAAAAACAAGAAAGGTTATCATGAGCTTACTTTTTGGCTGTCAATCCAAGAAAGAGCAAGAAAACGGGTCTTTTTATCTACCTCCAAAACTGCATCAATAGAATCTAAAGGTTGAGATTCTATTGTGCCCATACAAAATTCAATTAACTCTGCAATTTGATTAAATCTGATCGATTCATTTAAGAAAGCCTCTACAGCCACTTCATTTGCAGCATTGAGAATAGTTGGGGCATTGTGTCCCATAGCCAAAGCCTTATAGGCCAATCCAAGACAGGGAAATTTATTTAAATCAGGCGCTTCAAAATCAAGTTTTTGGGTTTTTATAAGATTTAGGCCTGATACACCAGATTCAATTCTTTCTGGATGACTTAAAGCGTAAGCAATGGGCGTCCTCATATCTGGGTTACCTAATTGAGCAAGCGTACTTCCATCAATATACTCGACAAGAGAATGAATAATACTTTGAGGATGAATTATTACTTCTATATCTGATGCTGGAATATCAAATAACCAAAAAGCTTCAATGATTTCCAATCCCTTATTCATCATGGTTGCTGAATCGATTGTAATCTTTTTACCCATAACCCAATTGGGATGTCGTAAAGCTTCTTTAGGTGTCACGAGAAGCAGATCTTCTTTAGAAAATGTCCTAAACGGTCCACCAGATGCCGTCAGTAAAATTTTTCTAATGCCGTTTGACTTATAATTCATTTTTTTGTTTTGTGGCAAAACTTGCAAAATTGCATTGTGTTCACTGTCAATGGGTATCAAAGTCGCCTGTGAATGATTTACAGCTTTGACAAATAACTCTCCTGCCATCACAAGTGTTTCTTTATTGGCCAATAAAATCTTTTTACCGGTATTTGCAGCTGCCATAGTAGGCTTAAGACCGGCCGCGCCCACAATTGCTGAAATTACAGTATTTGTATCTTCATGAGAAGCAATCCAATCCAGCGACTCATCAGTCTCTAAAACAATTGTTTTTAAATTTAATTCAAGCAGATTTTTTTTCAACTGTTGATTTGCTTCTGGATTTGAAGCAACAGCAAAGCGAGGTTCAAATTCGATACACTGTTGTGTGAGCAAATCAATATTCTTATTTGCTGTCAGTGCGAAAACTTTATATTTTTCTTTATGAAGATTTATGACTTGAAGTGCATTACAACCAATACTTCCAGTTGAGCCTAAGATAACAATATTTTCCAATTAGATTATTTTTCCGAAAAAAATAGGCGACATTAGAATTAGGGTCGCAAGAGGAAGGCTTGAGCAGAGACTGTCAATACGATCAAGAACGCCTCCATGCCCGGGAATTAAATCACCACTATCTTTAACTTTTGCCATACGTTTTATATATGATTCAAATAGGTCACCTTCAACACTTAAAAGTAAAATTAAATTAAAAAACAAAATAGATATATAAGAATTAACAAAACCAAAGTAAGTCATGGCAATAGAAAAGGATGAAACGACAAATAGCGCTCCTATAAAACCTTCCCATGTTTTACCAGGACTAATGGATGGTGCTAGCTTTCTTTTTCCAAACCGTTTACCAAAGAAATAGGCACCAGAATCTGCAAACCAAATAGTTGTTAAAACAATAAGGACAGTCCCAGGACTTAATTGAATTAAATAATTAAGTGAAATAATAAGAGGCATGATTACAACCCAGCCAATAAAAGCACTAAAAAAGAAATTTTTAAAATTGATCTTACATATTAAAAATATAGGCGCCATACCCAACCAAAAAATAGAAGCTATTAAAAGTATGATTCTCGCCACTTCAGTGTTGAGATGGCTATCAATTAAATAAATTAAAACTACCGAAATTAATAAAAAAATCTTTTTTTCATAGGGTTTAAAATATAAAAGCTTTGTCCATTCATAAAGGGCTAATAACGAAGTGATATAAATCACATAAGAAAAATATCTTCCTGAAAATAGAAACATAGAAGATAAGAAAATTGCGAGCATCGCTAATGCAGAAAAAATTCGAGATATCAACATTTATAACTGCTCGCTAGTTTTGCCATACCTTCGTTCTCTTTTTTGAAATTCAATAAGTGCCGAGGTAAAAGCCTTTTCATTAAAATCAGGCCACAATGTTTCAGTAAAATAAAGTTCGGTATATGAAAATTGCCAGATTAAAAAATTACTAATACGTTTTTCACCACCGGTTCTTATTAAAAGATCAGGATCTGGCGCAAAATTTAAAGAAAGATTCTGAATGAGATTTTTTTGGGTAAATGGCTTTTTGAAATGACCTTTTTTTCGATATTCATTAACCGCATTCACAATATCCCACCTTCCACCATAATTAATTGCAATGCTTAGGGTAAGGCCAGTATTTTTTTCAGTAAGATTTTCAAGATCTTTTATTTTATCAATTAGCTTCTTTGGGAAAGGCTTTCGATCACCAATGAGTTTAAAACGAATATTATTTTTAATTAAAGATGAAGATTCTTTTTTAATGGAATCTTGAAATAAAGACATTAAAAAATCAACTTCCTGAGTGGGTCTCAACCAATTTTCTGTACTAAAAGCAAATAATGTAAGAAATGGAATATTTAATTTTTGACATTGGGTAATT
>RFPQ01000081.1 GCA_009926035.1 Betaproteobacteria bacterium | reverse complement strand
CGACTGATCCTGAAATTATGCTATTTGATGAGCCAACATCAGCCCTCGATCCTATTGCAACTGTAAATATTGAGGAACTGATGTCTGGATTAAAAAATAAGCTTTCTATTTTAATTGTCACACATAATATGCAACAGGCTGCGCGTATTTCTGATTACACTGCCTATATGTATTTAGGTGAGATGGTTGAATTTGACGGAACAGATAAGATCTTTACGAATCCAAGCAAAAAAGAAACAGAAGATTACATTACAGGTAAGTTCGGTTAATTAACCAAAAATTGCTTCGCTCAACAAAAAAATTCTTTAAAAAAAATTTAAAGTGGTTTGCTACTTTTTTTATCTTATTAGGTTTACTTCTTACCAACCTTAATCTCTATCCTTACAATATTTTTTCTCATAGCTTAGGTGTTCTTGGCTGGACTTTCACAGGTTACTTAAGTAAGGATAAAGCCATTATGATTAACTTTGGATTACAAATTCCTTTATTTATGATCGGCTATTTTAAAATCTTTGGATTTTAAGCTAAGCGACTTCTCTTACTTTATCAGCAATATAGTTAGCGTGATCTTTGACAGCTTCTAGATCTTCACCTTCGACCATGACACGAATCTTAGGCTCTGTGCCGGAGGGTCTTAAGAGCACGCGGCCTCTGCTATTCAATTTAATTTCAACATTTTTGACAGCATCTTGAATTGATTTATTTTTTTCTAAATCAATTTTTTTATGTGTCTCAACATTGATTAACACTTGAGGATAAAGTGGTGAATCTTTAGTCGCTTCATGAAGTGATTGATTGAGGAGTCTTAGTGATTTCAAAACTTGAAGAGAGGCAATAATAGCATCTCCTGTTGAGTGCTGATCAAGTGTCAATATATGACCTGAATTTTCCCCGCCAATGAGCCAATCTTTTTCAAGCAAGGCCTCTAAAACATAACGATCACCGACGTGCGTCCTTACAAATTCAATACCTAAATCTTGGAGTGCTTTCTCAATGGCCATATTAGTCATGAGCGTTCCAACCACACCGCCTTTTAATTGATTTTTTTCTTTTAAAGCGCGCGCAATGACTAAAAGGAGTTGATCGCCATCCACGATATTGCCCAAGTGATCAATCATCATGACACGGTCGCCATCGCCATCAAAAGTAATGCCTAAATCTGCTTTATGTTTTAACGTAGCTTCTTTGATAGTTTTAGGATTTGTGGAACCCACATCGAGATTAATATTAAATCCATCAGGCTCATTACCGATCGCAATCACTTCAGCACCAAGCTCTGAAAATATTTTTGGGGCGACATGATAAGTGGCACCATGCGCACAATCGAGAACTATTTTGAGTCCACGAAGGTTAAGTTTTTCTGGGAATGTGCTTTTACAAAATTCAACGTAACGACCTTCTGCGTCATCTACACGCTTAGCCTTACCAAGCTCATGAGGCAATACTGTTTTAATAGGTTGGCTTAATGCTAATTCAACTTCCGCTTCAAAAGCATCGGGTAATTTTTCACCAGCCTCTGAAAAAATTTTAATACCGTTATCTGGAAATGGATTATGTGATGCGGAAATCACAATGCCTGCATGCGACCTTAAGGCTTTTGTCAGATAAGCAATCGCTGGTGTTGGCATAGGGCCTGTTAAATAAACATCGACGCCTGCAGCGATAAATCCAGCTTCTAATGCTGACTCAAGCATATAACCTGAGACTCTTGTATCTTTACCAATGACGACACTTGGATGTTTAATTTTTTTATCAGTATTATTTTTGACGAGAATTGATCCGATAGCAAATCCCAGGCGAATGAAGAAATCAGGTGTGATAGGATCTTGCCCTACCACGCCACGAATACCGTCTGTGCCGAAATAATGTCTTGCCATAATTAAGCTATGCCTTGCGCTACATTGATAATTTTAAGTGCGCTTTTTGTTTCTTTTACATCATGAACTCGTAATATTTTAGCGCCTTTTATCACAGAAAAGATAGCAGCGGAAATACTGCCTGATAAATGATCATCGTAGTCACCATTTAAAATTTTTCTAATAAATGATTTTCTGGAAAGCCCTACAAGAAGAGGCAACTTTAAGGTCTGAAATGATTCAAGCTGTTGCAGAAGCTCTATATTATGTTCAAAAGTTTTACCGAACCCAAAGCCTGGATCTAAGATTATACGTGACTTATCTATCCCTTCACTCATCAGATGTTTTGCGCGCGCTTCTAAAAATAATTTCACTTCACTCACAACATTTGTATAGTGAGGGTTCTGTTGCATCGTCTTGGGCGTACCTTGCATATGCATTAAACATAGGCCGACATGAGACTGTTTAATGATATCGATAGCTCCAGACTGACTTAATGCATACACATCATTAATCATCGCGACATCCATACCAATGACTACTTTCATCACTTGAGGTTTATAAGTGTCAACTGAAATGGCAATGTCAGACTTTTTCTTTAAGACTTCAATGATAGGTGTGATGCGTTTTAATTCTTCATCTGCACTCACAGGTTCAGATCCAGGACGAGTCGACTCGCCACCAATATCAATAATATCCACGCCTTCTTCAATCATTTGATGAGCTCGCTTTAATGCTTCATCTAAAGTTAAATATTGACCACCGTCTGAAAATGAATCGGGTGTGATATTTAAAATACCCATGATAAGTGGGCGCTTTAAATCAAAGACATGTTTATTTAATTGCAGCATGATAAAAAAACAAAGGCTAGATCAACTAGCCTTTTTTTCATTTAGCCTTTGGCGCTCGGTTGAGGAACCACAGCTACTTTGGTGCCTGAAGACCCTTTATCGATCTTAGGTGGATTAGGTGTTTGTTTAGGTTTTGGCGGTCTCGCTTTTTTACCTGACATGATGTCATTGATCTGATCTGCATCAATGGTTTCATACTCAAGCAGAGCTTTAGCCATGGCCTCAACTTTACGACGATTTTTTTCAATAAGCTTTCTTGCGACACTATATTGCTCATCAAGAATACGTCGAATCTCAGCATCTACTTTTTGTTGAGTAGCTTCAGAAATTGTTTTAGAAGACATTGCGCCAAAGAATGAATCCTGATCTTGGCCAACATAAACCATCGTGCCTAATTTATCTGACATACCGTAACGGGTGACCATATCACGTGCTAATTTCGTTGCGCGCTCAAAATCATTCGATGCACCTGTCGACATTTGCTTCATAAAGACTTCTTCAGCAATGCGCCCACCAAAAAGAATTGAAATTTCTTCTAGCATTTTATTCTTATAATTGCTGATACGATCAAACTCTGGCAATTGCCAAGTGAGACCTAATGCCCAACCGCGAGGCATGATGGTCACTTTATGAACAGGATCTGCATGAGGAAGCAATTTCGCAACCACTGCATGGCCTGATTCATGGTATGCCGTGTTCATACGTTCCTCTTCTCGCATCACGAGTGATTTTCTTTCAGGGCCCATGAAAATTTTATCTTTAGCATCTTCAAAATCTTGCATATCCACAGTACGTTTATTGCGACGCGCGGCAAACAATGCCGACTCATTCACAAGATTTGCTAAGTCTGCGCCTGAAAAACCTGGCGTCCCTCTGGCAATGATGCTTGCCTTCACATCAGGGTCTGCTGGAATTTTTCTCATGTGAACTAATAGAATTTCTTCGCGACCCTTAATATCGGGGAGTGACACCATCACTTGACGATCGAAACGTCCTGGGCGTAGTAATGCTTTATCTAATACATCAGCACGATTGGTTGCTGCGATCACAATCACACCTGAATTGGCTTCAAAGCCATCAAGCTCAACTAAAAGTTGATTGAGTGTTTGTTCGCGCTCATCATTACCACCACCCGTACCTTGACCGCGATGACGACCAACTGCATCAATTTCATCGATAAAGATAATGCATGGTGCACTTTTTTTAGCCTGTTCAAACATATCGCGAACACGGGCAGCGCCCACACCTACAAACATTTCTACGAAGTCAGAGCCTGAAATTGTAAAGAAAGGAACCTTAGCTTCGCCAGCGATAGCCCGTGCCAACAATGTTTTACCTGTGCCTGGAGGGCCCACCATAAGGACGCCTCTTGGAATACGCCCCCCCAATTTATGAAACTTGCCTGGATCTTTTAAGAATTCAACAATCTCTGTCACTTCTTCTTTAGCTTCATCACATCCTGCAACATCAGCAAATGTCGTTTGATTATTGGTTTGATCAAGCTGTCTTGCTTTACTCTTACCAAAAGAGAACGGGCCGCCACCTTTTGAGCCACCTTGCATTTGACGCATAAAGAAAATCCATACGCCCACAAGAAGAATCATCGGGAACCATGAAATGAAAATACTCATAAGGACTGATTGCTGTTCTTCAGGCTTAGCCTCAACAATGACATTATTTTTTAGAAGATCAGATACCA
>RFPQ01000009.1 GCA_009926035.1 Betaproteobacteria bacterium | reverse complement strand
CTCTGCTGCTACCTGCGATATTGATGTTGGGTTAGATGTTGATTGTGATTGGAGTATTTCCATAGCTTTTATAATGTAACTTGGACCTGCTGCAAAACCAATTCGCCAGCCTGTCATGGAATAAGCTTTTGAAACACCATTCATAACGACACAACGGTCTTTTAATGACGGCTCAACATTTAAAATATTATAAAAAGGCATGTCCTTTAATTTGACATGCTCATACATATCATCTGTCCCAATTAAAATATTGGGATGTTTTGTAAGTATTTTTGCAAGGGATTCTAATTCTTCTTTTGAATAAACAGCGCCAGTTGGATTTGAAGGCGAGTTCAACATGAGCAGTTTTGTTTTTGGAGTGATTGCCTTTTCAAGTTGTTCGGCTGTCATTTTGAATTTTTGCTCAATTCCACATTCAACAATAACTGGTTTAGCATTTGAGACTAGGGCAATATCTGCATAAGATACCCAATAGGGTGCTGGAATAATAACTTCATCTCCTGCGTTTAAAACAGCAAGACAGAAATTAAAAATACATTGTTTGCCACCAACACCAACAATAATTTCATTAGAGTTGTATTCAAGATTATTATCGCGTTTAAATTTTTCAATAATCGCTTTTTTTAATGATGGAATGCCAGACACGGGTGTGTATTTAGTGAATCCATTATCGATCGCTTTTTTTGCAGCATCTTTAATGTGTTGTGGCGTATCAAAATCTGGTTCACCAGCAGCAAGACCAATAATATCTTTACCTTCAGATTTATAGCGAGCTGCTTTTGCAGTAATGGCGAGCGTTGGAGATTCTTTTATTCGGCCGACACAGTCGGATAGTTTGATGGCTGACAATTTAGATCCAGGGTTTATTAATGATTGCCCCTATTTTACGCAAAAAGAAGTGCAGTTGAAATAGACTTTTAATCTAATCGCAGGTCTTAGAGCAGCCAACCAGTTTATAGTAGTCTTCAAGAAGATCAGGGTTAATTTTAGCAATTTGTTCTTGAATATTTTTTATTTCGATTTTGTCTTCTTTACTTTTAGCAATAAAACCTAAACGCAAAAGGGCATCGGTATTCTGGTGATCTAATTTGATGGATTGTCGATATGCTTTTTCAGCGGCATTTAAATTATTAAGGTTTTCGTTAGCGAAGCCAAGTTCAAACCAAGCTTCTGCATTATTTACTTCTTTTTTTGTCCATTCGTTAGCTACCTCGAATAATTTTTTCCAATCCTCTTTAATAGTAGGAATTGCGACTTGAAGAAAGATTGGTTTTTTTTCTTCCTCTTCTTCCCATAAAGCTGTGCCACTGATTGGGAAGTTAGTTTCGTTAGGTTTGTTTTTAAGTGAATTCAGCCATTCAACCGGAAGAGCATAATAAAAAGAATTTTTTCCAGAAGTTTTGAAAGTATTTATACCTACAAGTCGACCTTCGGTATCAAATAACCCACTTCCTGATGCACCCATTCTAAATTTAGCCGAGCTCAAGATTACTTTGCCTTGGTCAAGATCATAAGTAGATTTCACAAATCCCGCACTGGTTAATGGGGCAGGCACGCCATTTGAGTGACCAATTGCGATCACTTCTTGACCTTTTTTAAGGTCAATACTTTTTCCTATAAGGACTGATTTGTGTGGCATTCCAAATGTATTAACTAGACATAAATCATGCCAACGATCAGCTTTTACTGACGTTACCGAGTATGTTTCTTCGCCCTGAGAAACCCATGGCTGCTTTGTTTTTCTTAACACATGACAATTGGTAACTACTTGATTGTCACCTACCACAACACCTGAACCATAAGCGAGACCTCCAGTTTCGTTATAGCCTCTAATCATGACAACACTCAAAAATGAGTTCATTAACTGGTCATTATTTAAAGCAAATACATTCGTTGAAAAAAATGAAAACCCAATTGAAATAAATGTAAAAAATTTAATGAATGGTTTCATAGGAAGTCGCTTATAAAAAAGTATAATGTATGCTGGACTGTATGCAATACTAAAAGTTCTCGTTAGTTTTGCCACACATTTAATTTTCTAATAGTTTATTTAAGTAGAATATCACTATCTTGTTACTTACATTCCCAAACAGCCCATATAAGTTATTCCAACCATTTCCTCCTGCTGGAGATCAGCCGCAAGCTATTGATCTTTTAACGCAAGGGATTTTAGACGGAAAAAAGTTCCAAACGCTTTTGGGTGTGACTGGATCAGGAAAAACGTACACCATTGCAAATGTTATCGCGAGGACAGGGAAGCCCGCAATTGTAATGGCGCCAAACAAAACACTCGCAGCTCAACTTTATTCAGAATTCAGAGAATTTTTTCCCGAAAATGCGGTGGAGTATTTTGTGTCTTACTACGATTATTATCAACCCGAGGCTTATGTGCCTGCCCGTGATCTCTTTATTGAGAAAGATTCAAGCATTAACGAGCATATAGAACAAATGCGCTTGTCTGCAACCAAAGCTCTTCTTGAGCGGGATGACAGCATTATTGTAGCGACAGTATCTGCCATATATGGAATCGGTGATCCTGTTGATTATCAGGGCATGGTCATGCATCTCGTTAAAGGTGAAAAGTTATTACAACGTAATATTATTTTGCGCTTAGTTTCTATGCAATATGAACGTAATGATTTTGATTTTTCAAGAGGTGCTTTTAGAGTAAGAGGCGATACGATTGATATTTTTCCTGCTGAAAATTCAGAGACTGCAATTAGAGTAACATTGTTTGATGATCTCATCGAGTCTATTACGCTCTTTGATCCACTCACAGGGCAGATGTATAACAAAGTGAATCACTTTACAGTTTATCCTTCGAGTCATTACGTAACACCAAGAGAAACCACTGTGAGGGCAATTGAAAAAATTAAAAATGAATTAAGAGAGCGCTCAGATTATTTTGTAAAAGCCAATAAATTAGTTGAAGCTCAAAGAATTGAACAGCGCACGCGTTTTGATATTGAGATGTTAAATGAAATAGGTTTTTGTAAGGGTATTGAAAATTATTCGAGACATTTGTCAGGCAGGAACCCAGGTGATCCACCTCCTACCTTAATTGAATATCTGCCTAAAGATGCGCTTATGATTATTGATGAAAGCCATGTGACCGTTCCTCAAATTGGTGGAATGTATAAAGGCGATCGTGCTCGAAAAGAAAATTTAGTTGAGTATGGATTTAGATTGCCATCAGCGCTTGATAATCGACCTTTAAAATTTGAAGAGTTTGAAAAAACAATGCGTCAATGTATTTTTGTTTCAGCAACACCTGCTGAATATGAAGCCTTGCATACAGAACAAATTGTAGAGCAAGTTGCTA
Organism: Betaproteobacteria bacterium; assembly: GCA_009926035.1. Taxonomy (GTDB): domain Bacteria; phylum Pseudomonadota; class Gammaproteobacteria; order Burkholderiales; family Methylophilaceae; genus Methylopumilus. Next base: position 9,545 of record RFPQ01000009.1, on the reverse strand, counting down.
GACCTACAGGATTGATTGATCCTGAAATTATAGTCAAACCAGCTGATACCCAAGTTGATGATTTATTAAGTGAGATTAATCTTCGCGTTGAAAAAAATGAAAGAGTGTTAGCAACAACCCTTACTAAGCGTATGGCTGAAGATTTAACTGACTATTTATCTGAACATCAAATTAAAGTACGCTATCTTCACTCAGATATTGATACGGTAGAACGCGTTGAAATTATTCGCGATTTAAGATTAGGCAAATTCGATGTAGTCGTCGGTATTAATTTATTAAGAGAAGGTCTCGATATTCCAGAAGTTTCTCTTGTGGCTGTATTAGATGCTGACAAAGAAGGCTTTTTAAGGTCTGAACGCTCTCTCATTCAAACGGCCGGAAGGGCAGCCCGTAATTTAAATGGACAAGTTATTTTCTATGCCAACAAGATTACACGAAGTATGAAAATAGCTATGGACGAAACTAGCCGAAGGCGAACTAAGCAAATTGCATTTAATTCAGAAAATCATATTACGCCGGTCGGTGTTACTAAAAAGATTAAGGATATTATTGAAGGTACCTTTGACAAAGAAGAAGTGGATTTTAATCGGGCGCTAAAAAAAGAAGAGGCTCGCTATGATCATTTAAACGAGAAACAGATGGCCAAGGAAATCCAAAAGCTGGAAAAATCAATGCAGACAGCGGCACGTAATTTAGAATTCGAAAAAGCGGCTCAACTTCGAGACGAAGCGAAATTCCTCAAAGAAAGACTTTATGGGGCAGGGCTTAAGGACCGAATTGACCTATAAAAACCATTGATTTTATTCAAAAAACACCTATAATACTCGATCTTTCTACCTTGCTTTACAGTGAACCGCATCACTGAAAGCTATTAACCATAAGGGGATTTATATGCGACATTATGAAGTTGTATTCATCGTACATCCTGATCAAAGCGAACAAGTGCCTGGCATGATTGAGCGCTACAGATCTCTAGTTACATCCAAAGGTGGAAAACTCCACCGCCTCGAAGATTGGGGCCGTAAACAGCTTGCCTACATGATTGAAAAAATTCATAAAGCTCATTATGTGCTTATGAATATTGAATGTGATCTCGAAACGCTCGCAGAATTAGAGCATGCATTCAAATTCAATGATGCCGTTTTACGTCATTTGATTATGGGCACAAAAACAGCCGTGACTTCACCATCTATTATGATGAAAGAAGAAAAATCAAAATCAGTGCTTGATAAAGATGAGCGCGGTGCGCCTGAGGTTATTGAAGCTTAATTTAGATTGAACTGCTTAGAAATTTCTGGGGAAGTGTCCCATGTGGATCCAATTCGATATACGCCCGCAGGAATACCGGCACTTAATCTTACGTTAAAACATAACTCAGAGCAGATTGAAGCGGATTTAAAACGAACAATCAATTGTGAGTTAAATGCAAAAATCATGGGTAGCAATGCTTTGATACCAGTGAAAATTGGCGACAGAATTAAAACAAAAGGGTTTATTGGGAATAAGAGCGCAAAAAGTAACCAGCTCATTTTTCATATTAATTTTATAGAATATCTATAGGAGTTTAAGATGGCCAGAGAAATGTACAAAAGAAGACGTTACTGCAGATTTAGTGCCGAAGGCATTAAAGAAGTAGATTACAAAGATGTTGATTTATTGAAAGACTTTATTACTGAGAATGGAAAGCTTATTCCAGCTCGCATCACAGGTACTAAAGCGATTTATCAACGACAACTCAATATTGCGGTGAAGCGTGCTCGTTTTTTAGCGCTTTTACCATACACCGACAAGCACTAAGGAGAATATAAGATGCAAGTTATTTTATTAGAGAAAGTTGCTAATTTAGGAAACCTTGGTGACATTGTTAAAGTTAAAGATGGTTTTGGTAGAAATTTTTTAATTCCACAAGGTAAAGCTAAACGTGCAACAGATTCAAACAAAGCTGAATTTGAAGCAAGACGAGCTGAACTTGAAAAACAACAAGCAGCACTTCTTGATGCTGCCAAAGAGAGAGCTAAAGCTCTTGCAGGTTTTAATCTTGCTGTGACGCAAAAAGCTGGTGTTGACGGAAAACTTTTTGGCTCTGTGACAAACACAGATATCGCTGAAGGATTAACAGCGAAAAATATTAAGGTGGTTAAAGCTGAGATTCGTATGCCAAATGGCCCACTCAAAACTGTAGGTCAGCATCAAGTCACCATTGCTTTGCATCATGATGTGACAGTTGACATTACAATCGACGTGATTGGTGAACCTGCTTAATAAAAAGCAATCTATTTTTTTAAAGGCTGCCTAGAGCAGCCTTTTTTTATTCCGTTATAATTAATCCATGGCTGACGATATTCTCAATACCCTTAAATTACCCCCTCATTCGATTGAAGCTGAACAGTCTTTATTGGGTGGTTTGCTCATTGAAAATGAAGCGCTTGATAAAATTGCGGACCTTGTGTCGCCCAGTGATTTTTATCGTCAAGATCATCGTTTAATATATCAGCATATTATTAAGCTTGTTGAGCAAAATAGCCCAGCGGATATTGTGACTGTTGCTGAATCCTTAGAGAAGAATGCTGAGTTAGTAACGGCTGGTGGTATAAGTTATCTGGGTTCTCTAGCACAAAATACGCCAACTTCTGCGAATATTCGTCGATATGCAGAAATTGTCCGCGAACGTTCAATAATGAGACATTTGGTCGAGGTGGGTTCTGATATTGCAGACAGTGCTTTTGCGCCTCAAGGGCGAGATGCTCAGCAACTTTTAGACGAAGCTGAAGCTAAGATTTTTCAAATTGCCGAAAAAGAAAAGCATGATCAATCGGGCTTTAAGGATATTAAAGAGCTTTTGCCTCAAGTAGCACAAAGGATTGATGATTTATTTACTGCAGGGGCGAGTGACGTTACTGGTGTGCCTACGGGATTCTCAGATTTAGATGCGATGACCTCAGGATTACAACCAGGTGACCTTGTCATTGTTGCTGGTCGCCCTTCTATGGGCAAAACTTCATTAGCTCTTAATATGGCTGAAAATGTTGCGTTAGATACAGGGCTTCCTGTCGCAGTATTTTCTATGGAAATGGCTTCAACACAATTAACTATGCGTCTATTAGGTTCAGTCGGACGTTTAGATCAGCACAAAATGAGAACAGGGCGTCTTGAAGATGATGATTGGGAACGATTAACTCATGCACTAGGAAGGCTTAATGAGGCACCTATCCATATTGATGAAGGCGCTGCTTTAAATTCTTTTGATATAAGAGCACGCGCGAGAAGACTCTCGAGACAGTGCGGAAAATTAGGTTTGATTGTCATCGATTATCTTCAATTAATGTCTCCTCCAGGGGGACGACAAAGCGAAAATCGCGCGACGGAAATTTCTGAAATGTCACGATCACTTAAAGCTCTTGCAAAAGAGCTTGACGTTCCAGTGGTTGCATTATCTCAGCTCAATCGAAGCGTTGAGCAGAGACCTGATAAGCGGCCCGTAATGTCTGACTTGAGAGAATCAGGTGCGATAGAACAAGACGCTGATTTAATACTTTTCATTTATCGAGACGAAGTTTATAACCCTGATACGCCAGATAAAGGTGTTGCAGAAATCATTATTGCAAAACAAAGAAATGGCCCTATTGGACGAATAAGACTCACATTCTTAGGCGAATATACTCGCTTCGAAAATTTTGCCAATCCAGATTTTCAATCATACGACGAATAAAATAGATGCGTCCCCTTAAGGCATTCGTTAATCAAGCTTCGCTTCGACATAATCTCTCTATTGTTAAGCAATTAACGCCCAAATCTAAGATCATGTCAGTTGTTAAGGCAAATGGTTATGGCCATGGCCTTATTAATGTTGCGCACGGACTAAGTGAAAGTGATGGTTTTGCGGTGCTTAGTTTGAATGAAGCAATTGACTTAAGAGAGCATGGTTTTGAGCAAGATATTTTATTATTAGAGGGTGCTTTCGAAGCCTACGAAATTTCAATAGCAGCAAAAATGGGCATCAATCTTGTGGTTCATAATATTCATCAATTACAAATGATTGAAAATTCAAAACTCAATCATCCTATTGATATTCACTTTAAGATTAATACTGGAATGAACCGCTTGGGTTTTGATCCTAAAGATGCAAAAGATATTCTTAAATCTTTGCAAAATAAATCCCATATTAAAACGATCACACTCATGACACATTTTGCAACTGCGGATGAGCCTAAAGGTATTGATTGGCAATTTAATATTTTTAATGATATTGCCAATCATTTTAATTTCTCTCGTTCGGTTGCAAATTCAGCATCTATTATTAATTTTAAAAGCACCCATCTTGATTGGGTCCGACCTGGGATTATGCTCTATGGCGCATCACCATTTGTAGGCAAAACATCCAGTTCTTTTAACCTTAAACCTGTTATGCAATTGAAAAGTAAAATTATTGCAATACAAAATTTATCTAAAAATGATTCAATTGGATATGGTGATAGTTTCAAAGCTAAAAATGATATGCGTATCGCAGTTGTTGCATGCGGCTATGCAGATGGTTATCCGAGACATGCACCGACTGGAACGCCAGTTTTCGTTGAAGGGGAAAAAACATATACAGTTGGAAGAGTATCTATGGATATGCTTTATATAGATATCACGAATATCCCTAATGCATCTATTTCAAGTGATGTTGAATTATGGGGCGAGCATGTTCATGTCGACGAAGTTGCTGAAAAATCTGGAACAGTAGGCTATGAATTACTTTGTGCTATTTCCGCATCTATAAGAGTTCCCATGGAAACAGTGTATGGCCAAAAATAAAATTGCATACGTCTGCACAGAATGCGGCGGGCAATCGACTAAATGGCAAGGACAATGTCCACATTGTATGACATGGAATACTATGGCAGAAAGTATCATTGAAGCTTCTGTGCCTAGTCGATATGCTTCTCTGACCCAAACCTCAGAATTAAAAAAACTTAACGAAGTTAAAATGTCAGCCGTTTATAAAAGAACAACTTGTATAAGCGAATTCGATCGAGTTCTTGGTGGTGGTTTTGTTCCTGGCGGTGTCGTATTAATTGGTGGAGATCCTGGTATTGGAAAATCTACACTACTTATTCAGGCGCTTTCACACATGTCTAACGATAAAAGCCAGGCTCCATGCAAAGTTATTTACGTAAGTGGCGAAGAGTCTCCTCAACAGATAGCTATGCGGGCAAAACGTTTAGAGTTAGAAGTCTCAGATATTTTTATCTTATCTGAAATAAATTTAGAAAAAATTATTCAATCGATTGAAAAAAATAAACCCGATGTTGTTGTTATTGATTCTATTCAAACAATTTATTCGGAAGAGTTGCAATCAGCTCCTGGTTCAGTTACTCAGGTGAGAGAGTGTTCGGCACAATTGACCCGTATTGCAAAACAATTAGAAGTGAGCATGATTCTGGTTGGCCATGTTACGAAGGAGGGTTCATTAGCAGGTCCTCGCGTTTTAGAGCATATTGTAGATACGGTGCTTTATTTTGAGGGTGATCAAAACTCGAGCTTTAGAATGGTGCGTGCATTTAAAAATCGATTTGGTGCTGTCAATGAGCTTGGCGTATTCGCCATGACTGAAAAAGGTTTGCGGGAAGTGACAAATCCATCAGCATTATTTTTGTCACATCATCACGAAGAAGTGTCTGGATCATGTATTACAGTGACGCAAGAAGGAACAAGACCGCTTCTTATTGAGATTCAAGCTCTTGTTGATAATGCGCATGGAGCATCACCTAAACGCTTAGGTGTTGGTTTAGAACAGAATCGACTTTCCATGCTTCTTGCCGTATTACATAGACATGGTGGCATTGCATGCTTTGATCAAGATGTTTTTGTGAATGCGGTAGGTGGCGTCAAGATTACTGAGCCAGGCGTAGATCTTGCTATTTTATGCGCCATTGTTTCTTCATTTAAAAATCAACCTATTAATCAAAAAACAATTATATTTGGCGAGGTCGGATTGGCCGGTGAAGTAAGACCTATTCAGAGAGGCCAAGAACGCATTAAAGAAGCTGCAAAGTTAGGATTTACACGAGCTATTATTCCCAAAGCCAATATTGCTAAACAGAAGATTGCAGGAATTGATGTTCTAGGTATTGAATATCTGTCTCAGGCACTTCAATTACTTAGAACATAAAATTTATTTTTAAAGAAGCATTTAAATATCACGAGCATCTTTCTAAATGGTGGAAGTATTACCTTATGGTTAAGCGTTTGTTCTGGTCGATCTCTTTTAATTTCTAGTAGAAGCGTTTCATAGATTTTTCCCATGAGTAACCCAGGAATCTGTGAATTAACATCTTCTTTGGGAATTTTTTCATAAGCAGACTTATAAAAATTCTCCGCGCGTTCAATTTGATAAATCAATAAGTTTGATACATTTTTATTTTCTTGGAATTTTAAGATGTCTTCTTCAGATACATTAAATTGATGAAGTTCGTCGAGCGGTATATAGATCCTATTCTTTCTTGCATCTTCTCCAACGTCTCGAATAATATTTGTGAGCTGAAGTGCAATACCTAAGTCATGTGCAAATTTTAAAGTCGTTTGATTTTTAAAGCCCAATATTTTGACACATAGTATGCCTACTACGCCTGCAACTCTGTAGCAATAAAGTTGGAGCTGTTTAAAACTTTCGTAGCGATTAAATTTTAAATCCATTTCCATTCCATCAAGCATTTCTAAAAAATATGCTTCATTAAGTTCATAGGTATCAATAAAATTTAACAGTGACTTTGTCACGGGATGTTGTGGTGTTTCATGAAATAAGCGATTAATTTCATTTTTCCACCAATTTATTTTCGCTGTTGCCACTTCGAGATCGATTGTGTTGTCAACAATATCATCAATTTCTCTACAAAATGCGTAAAGCGATACAAGGGCATCTCGCCTGTTTTTACTTATAAAGTAAAAAGTCCAGGTGAAATTTGATTTACTCTCTTTAACTTTCTCATAGCAATATTGAATAGGGGTCATGATAATTTCAGGATTGAAGCTTTAAGGAATATGAATATCCAATCTAATGTTTTGATTTTAGGTGGGTTAATGAATAAATTACAGTCATTTTTTTTCATTCTTTCTAGTAATAAAAGGGATGCGAGTTCAATCATTTGTATTTCAAAGCCAAGCCTACCTTTTATTTTTTTACCAAGCCCTAACCCTCCCTTGAGGATTTGGTAATTTCGATTAACCCAAAATTTTTTATATCTTATCCATTCGGCCGAAAAGTTTCTTTTTTCGATATCCTTGATATTCAGATTAAATGCTTTTATCTCGCTTTTTGGAAAATAAATTCGACCTTTTTTATAATCTTCAACAGCACCTTGAGCGAAATTAATAAGTGCTAAAGCCGTACAAATTGCATTAGATTTGCGAATATTTTCTTTGTTGTCTTTCTTGGCAAGACTTAAAATTAGTTCACCAGCTGGGTTTGCCGCATCCTCACAATATTTGATTAAGCCATCAAATCGAGTATATTGCTTATGATTTATATCTTTATTAAAAGCATTAATAAATTTATATAAATTATTGATTTTTATATTATATTTAATACATATTTTTTTTAATATTTTAAAATATGGGTCGTTAATTTTTTGATTTGTTTCAATTTTTTTTAGATGATCATTAAGATATTTAATATCTTTAAGGCGATCTTCTTTAGATTTATTTCCTTCGTCGGCAATATCATCTCCGAGACGAGCGAAAGCATATAAGGTCGTAATTGCCTCTTTCATATCTCTACCAAGAACCAATGAGCCTACTGTAAAATTTTCATAGTGTTTCTTTGTTTGCTCAATTTTGTACTGATTCTTTATATTTTGTGTAATCCTCATAAACACTAGTATGTTATAGAATGTAATTCTTTAATAGGTAAGGTTGGTTCTATGTTTGGAATTATTGGCGGCACCGGGTTAGCTTCGATAAATGAATTAAAAGTATTAAAGCGTGAACTCATTAGAACGCCTTATGGAGAACCTTCTCAGCCGCTCATTTTCGGATCTTTATCAAACAAAAATATTGTTTTTCTTGCTCGCCATGGCTCGGGCCATACAATACCACCTCATGAAATCAATTATCGAGCCAATATTTGGGCGCTTCAGTCGGTGGGAGTTACGAAAATCATATCAGTAGCCACTGTGGGTGTAATCGACGAAGCAGTTAAACCAGGCACTATTTGTATTCCCAATCAAATTATTGATTATACCTATGGCCGTAAAAATACTTATTTCGATGGCGCTGAAATGCCAGTTAAGCACATAGATTTTACTTATCCATACGATGAATCTCTAAGAAAAGAAATTATTAGTGTTGCCCAGTCAATTTTAAAAACAGTAGTCACTGAGGGGGTTTATGCAGCAGTGCAGGGACCTAGGCTTGAAACCGCAGCTGAAATAAATCGTCTTGAAAAAGACGGTGTAAATATAGTTGGTATGACTGGAATGCCTGAAGCAGCCTTGGCAAAGGAGCTTAATATTGCATATGCAGCGATATGTCCTATGGTAAATCACGCTGCCGGAAGGGGTTTAAGTAAAGATGCTATTTCATTTTCTAGTATTAATGAGCTTTGCGATAATGATATTTGCCAACTTAAGACTGATTCAAACAATTATTTCAAAAAATTAAATGGCCATAAGACAAGTCTTGAAAATGGGCGATCCGCTGCTTTTAAAAGTTGCTGAGCCAGTTCGTGATTTTAAAAGTCTTGCATTAAAAAATTTGATTGAAGATATGCAAGACACGATGCATTCTTTAAATGGCGCAGGCTTGGCAGCCCCTCAAATAGGCGTGAGTTTAAGAGTTGTCATTTTTGGCGTTAAAAAGACTCCGCGTTATCCAGACGCAGAAGAAGTGCCTTACACTATTTTAATTAATCCACAACTTACTTTTCTTGATGAAGATATGGATAGCGGATGGGAGGGGTGTCTTTCTGTTCCCGGCATGAGAGGGTTAGTGCCAAGATTTAAAAAACTTCGTTATCAAGGTTATGATTTGAACCACAATCCAATTGATCGCACAGTTACTGATTTCCATGCGCGCGTTGTTCAGCATGAGTGCGATCATTTGGATGGCATTCTCTATCCTATGAGGATTAAAGATTTAAGTAATTTTGGGTTTTCTGAAGTTTTATTTCCCGATTCTGACCTTCAAGATGACTAAAGGTTATGATAGAATTAAGAGTGGCTGAGCGGTTTAAGGCAGCGGTCTTGAAAACCGTCGAGGGTTCATAGCCCTCCGTGAGTTCGAATCTCACCTCTTCCGCCATTTATTTCAACCTATTCTCATTCAAATCTATTTTTAATAGCTTTATCATAAACTTTCTTAGATGATCTATACATGACATCCAAGGTAAAGGGTCTGTATATATATTTCATTTGATCTGTATTGGGAGCTTTCATAATTTTTAACATTCCTTTTGATAAGAGCTCCGGACTCTTAGCTTTGACTAATATAGCTTTTTTATAAGCCTTTAAAGTTTCTGGAATGCCTCCTACTGGGCAGCTAATAATTGGAAGACCAACAGACATAGC
>RFPQ01000080.1 GCA_009926035.1 Betaproteobacteria bacterium | reverse complement strand
CGGGGACAGGATTTGAACCTGTGACCTTCGGGTTATGAGCCCGACGAGCTGCCAGACTGCTCCACCCCGCGATCGATCTACGTACATGACGCAGAGAGGTGAGACTATAGCATCTTTTTTTACGGGCTGTCAAACATATCTAGCCCTAAAATAGAGGCTATTCGACTAAAAATTGGTTAATTTTCTTGACAAAGGCAACCGGGTCTTTGAGCTGGCCGCCTTCAGAAATCAAAGCTTGATCAAAAATCACTTCAGCAAAATCATTGAAACGTGTTGAGTCACTTGTACTCTCAAGTTTTTGAATAAGCTTATGCGTCGGATTAATTTCTAAAATCGGTTTGGTGTCCGGTGTCTTTTGTCCTGCGGCTTTAAGTAGGCGCTCTAGATTGCCTGATAAATCATGCTCTCCCGCGACTAGGCATGCCGGTGAATCCGTTAAACGATGGGTGACTTTTACTTCCTTCACTTTATCACCTAACGCTTTTTGAATTTTTTCAATGAGGGATTTCGCATCCTTCTCGATTTTCTTTTTTTCTTCTTTTTCTTTTTCGTCTTCGAGTTTTCCTAGATCAAGATCGCCTTTTGCAATCGATTGTAATTTCTTACCTTCAAATGCATTAAACGTAGAAAGTAACCACTCATCGACACGATCACTCATTAATAAAACTTCAATACCTTTCTTCTTAAAAATTTCTAGATGCGGGCTATGCTTCGCTGCTTCATAGGAATCAGCTGTGATGTAGTAAATCGCTTCTTGTCCATCTTTCATGCGAGCCACATAGTCTTTTAAAGAAACGACTTGCGCATCAGACGCTTCGTGTGTGGAATTAAAGCGGAAAAGTTTTGCGATTTTTTCTCGATTCGCAAAATCTTCACTATGACCTTCCTTCATCACTACACCAAATTCTTTCCAGAATTTTTTATAGTCATCTGGCTTTTTCTCACTCATCTCTTCGAGAAGATCTAAAATCTTTTTAGTGGAACCTGCGCGGATTGCTTCCACCTCTTTACTGTCTTGTAAAATTTCTCGTGATACATTTAAAGGAAGATCTGCGCTATCAATCACTCCTTTAATAAAGCGTAAATAATTCGGCATGAGTTTTTCTGAAGCCTCCATGATGAAGATACGCTTCACGTAAAGCTTCACGCCATGATGACGTTCGCGATCGAATAAATCGAATGGAGCCTTTGCTGGTATATATAGAAGTGAAATATATTCTTGCTTACCTTCGATACGATTATGTGCATAGGTAAGCGGAGGCTCTTGATCGTAAGAAAGATTTTTATAAAACTCGTTATATTCCTCTTCTTTAATCTCATTTTTATTTCGCGCCCAGAGTGCTGAAGCTGCATTCACTGTTTCATCTTCATCTGTAGGCACTTCTTCGCCATCTTTCCATTCCGATTTTTTCATGACGATCGGAAGTGTGATGTGATCTGAATACTTCTTGATAATACTTTTGAGCGTCCAGTCGCTTAAGAACTCATCCTCATCTTTTTTAAGATGCAAGATGATGTCCGTACCTCGTGAATCTTTTTCAATCTCACTGATAGTATACTCACCCTCACCTTTGGATTCCCACTGAACGCCTTGAGAAGTTCCTGCGCGTCTTGTGAGGACAGTCACTTTGTCAGCAATGATGAAAGAAGAATAGAAACCTACACCAAATTGGCCAATTAAATTAGCGTCCTTAGCCTGATCGCCTGTTAAGTTATTCAAGAATTCTTTCGTACCTGATCTCGCGATCGTACCGATATTATTAATTACCTCGTCTCGGCTCATACCAATACCATTATCGGAAATCGTTAGGGTGCGTTTCTTTTTATCAAAGCTTAATCTAATTTTTAATTCAGAATCTTTTTCATAAAGGCTCGCATCTTTAAGCGCTTCGAAACGTAATTTGTCTGCGGCATCGCTTGCATTTGAAATAAGCTCCCGAATCACAATCTCTTTATTACTATATAAAGAGTGAATCATGAGATGGAGCAGTTGTTTAACTTCTGCTTGGAAGACTAATTTTTCAGATGCATTTTCTTTTGTTGCCATGATGAATTACCTTTAAAAAATTAATATGGGATGGTCATTAAAATGGGGATAAACATGTAAATTTCAAGAGTTATTAAAAAATTTTATAGCAATTTTTTTAAAGCTCTTGATGCTGTCATAAAACCAAAGGTGGCTGTCACCATCACACTAGAACCATATCCACCACAATGAAGGCCAGTAAGCGCTTGATCATTTTCACAAGCCTCATCTGGTCTCATCATGACCTCATCTGAAAAGACGACATCAATCCCAACCTTTTGCGATTCTTTTAATTGCAAAGTTTTTTTAACGTCATGTCTAATCTTGGCGATCAGCCTATCGCCATGCGTTAAACTTAAATCAGCAATTTTGATGCATGATGGGTCAATACGACCGCCGGCTCCACCCGTCATCACGAGTGAGATTTTTTCTCTTAAGGTATGTAATGCTAGAGTTGTTTTAATTGTTGCCTGATCAATGGCATCGATGACCACATTGAAGTGTGGCTTAATAAATATCTCAATATTGTCATTCGAAATAAAGTCATCAATGATATCAACTTGACACATAGGATTAATTTCTAAAATTCTTTCTTTCATCGCTAACACTTTAGATTTTCCAAGCGTGCTGCTAAGCGCATGAATTTGGCGATTGATATTCGACTCAGCAATATGGTCTAGATCAATGAGGGTAATTTGTCCTACTGCGTTTCGAGCTAATGCTTCAGCGGCCCAAGAACCTACACCGCCAATACCAATCACACAAACATGTGAATTCTTAAAACGATCTAACGCTTTTCTTCCATAAAGACGTTCGACTCCACCAAAGCGTCGATTGAAATCAATGTCTTCCATAGGATGTTTTAAGTTTCGAGAACCACAAAGGCAGTCGCAATATTTTTTTCATCTGAAATAGAAATATGCTGACTTAAGATATTTTTTTCTTTTAAATAACTTTTTAATGCTTCATCAAATTCTAAAATAGGTTTTCCTAAGTCGTCATGACCTACAATAATATTTTGAAAGCGAACCGGTGATCGAAAACCAGTCCCTAGCGCTTTTGCAAAAGCTTCTTTAGCGGCAAAACGTTTCGCCAAAAACCGAGATTGTGTAGATGACTTTAAATAACTCTCAAATTCGGAGTCACTTAAGATTCGACGCGCAAATGTATCGCCAAATTTTTTAATGGAGTCATGAATGCGAGAAACCTCAACAACGTCAGTACCAATACCAAAAATCATAATAGGGCTATCTTTTTAAAAACTATTTCGAATAGGTACGTAATAATAATTTCATTTCACGTACTGCATTATCCCATCCTACAAATAATGCGTGCGCTACAATTGCGTGACCAATATTAAGTTCTTCAATACCGGGAATGCCAGCGATTAAATTTACATTATGATAATGAAGACCATGGCCTGCATTCACAACAAGGCCTAATGATAAGGCATGTTTTACCGCATCTTGAACACGTTTTAATTCTTTTTGTTTGGTAGCTTCATCTTCGGCATCCGCATAACTTCCGGTATGAATTTCAATGACGGGCGCGCCCATTTTTTTTGCGAGATCAATATCTTTTAAATCAGGTGCAATAAAAAGGGAGACTCGACTACCCTGTGTTGAGAGCGTTTGTGTTGCGCGGTAAAGATGATCGTAAGATTCTTTAACATTTAATCCGCCTTCTGTAGTTCGCTCTTCACGTCTTTCAGGCACAATACATACATCTTGAGGTTTAACTTTAGATGCAATGGCAATCATTTCGTCGGTTGCCGCTAATTCCAAATTCATTTTCGTTTGAAGGAGTGGTCGAATGGCAAAGATATCTTCATCTTGCATATGACGACGATCTTCACGAAGATGAAGTGTAATACTATCAGCACCCGCTTGTTCAGCTCGGAGGGCAGCCTCAACCACACTGGGGTACTTTGTCCCTCTGGCTTGCCGAAGTGTGGCTACGTGATCAATGTTAATACCGAGCTTAATCATAAAATTATCTTATCCTTGTAAGTCGACAAAGAGCTGTTTTGAATGAAGGGGTTTGTCACCTAAATAAAAACCTAACAAATAGCGCATCAATTGCTTACTTTGTTGCTGCGTCTCTTTATCCAGATATTGGTTACTTGCCATATCAAGAAGCGTTTTACCTAAAACTTTTATGCCGCGATCGGTCTTCGTTAAATCACATGCACCGTATTCGGCTTCATAACGGTATATTTTATCAGGGATAATCGGGTTTGAATCTTCATCATAATCTAAAGTGACCGCATAGCCTAAAGCTTGTAAAAGTTTTAACTCAAATCGTCTTAATGTGATAGTGAGTTCTCGACCTTCACTTAAGGCTAAAATCGTTTCATGATAAAAATGAAAGAGTTCGGTATAAGGCTCTTCTCTTGGCAATAAACGAATC
>RFPQ01000079.1 GCA_009926035.1 Betaproteobacteria bacterium | reverse complement strand
CATGTCACAAGTCAAAAAATATCAAGACGATTTTCTCAAATTGAGCGCGTGGAATTAAAAGATGACCCAAATGCTTTATTAGAATTCGAAGAAGAGATTAAAACAAGAAGAGCAGAATAAAGATGAAAATTAAATTATTTTATTTTGCTAAAGTGAGAGAAATGGTGGGCATTGACCAGGAAGAAGTTGATGTTGAAAGTGATATCAAGACATTGGCTGAATTGATAGCATTTCTAAAGCTAAGAGGCAGTCAATGGCAAGCTATTTTCGATATGTCTTCATCATTTAGAATGGCAATCAATCAAGAGTTGGCAGAAGCGAGCTGCAAAATAAATGCGAATGATGAAGTAGCCTTTTTTCCTCCAATCACAGGTGGATGATTATGTCTGTTTATGTTCAGCAAGACTTATTTGACCTGCAAAGCATCACTCAACAATTAAAAAAACTTCATAATAGCGGTGCATCAGTTACCTTTGAGGGTTATGTTAGAGATTTTGACCTTGGAGATGATAAGCTAGAGATGCTTGAGTTAGAGCATTATCCAGGCATGACTGAAAAGGCGTTATTGAATATTGAGTCTTTAGCAATGAATCGATGGCATTTAGATGATGTTTATATTGTGCATCGATATGGTAAATTAAAAGTCGGCGAGCCTATTGTAGGTATTGTGGTATTTGCAAAGCATCGCAAAGAAGCTTTTGACGCTTGTCATTTTATTATCGATTTTCTAAAAACTGACGCACCATTTTGGAAGAAAGAGATTACCAACCATCAATCATATTGGGTTGATGCTAAAAAAATAGATGATGGTAAATGGAATTAAATTATATAATTAATACATATACTTATATAAATAAGTTAAAGTTTAATGTTGAAAAATAAAAGCCCATGAAAGTGACTTTGTATATATGAAAGTAATAAAAAAAGCAGTATTCCCAGTGGCTGGGCTCGGTACACGTTTTTTGCCGGCTACTAAAGCGAATCCAAAAGAAATGCTTCCGATTGTAGATAAGCCTTTAATTCAGTATGCAGTAGAAGAGGCTATGCAGTCTGGTATTACTGAGCTAATTTTTGTGACAGGCCGCAATAAAAGATCGATTGAAGATCATTTTGATAAAAATGTTGAGCTTGAAGCTAGCCTGATAGCTTCCAATAAAAATCTTCTGCTCGAGTCTATTCGCTCCATTATTCCGTCCCATGTAAAGTGTATTTATACAAGACAATCTGAACCTTTAGGTTTGGGTCATGCCGTTCTTCAAGCAAAAACAATTATCAATGATGAGCCATTTGCAGTTTTATTGGCTGATGATTTAACAGATGCCAATACGCCAGTCTTAAAACAATTAATCATTCAACATGAAAAAGAACAAGCTTCCGTGATAGCCATTGAAGACATTCCAAAAGAAAAAACCTTGCAATACGGTATTGTTGATGTGAGTGGTTCCAAAGACAATCTCCATAAAATTAATTCTATTGTGGAAAAGCCTCAACCAAAAGATGCACCATCAACATTGGGCGTAATCGGACGCTATGTGTTTAATCCAGAAATTTTTGATTGTTTAGAAAAAATTAAACCGGGTAAGGGCGGTGAGATTCAACTCACTGACGCAATTCAAATGTTGCTTGGTCAGCAATCAATTTTCGCATATCAATTTGAAGGTAAGCGATATGATTGTGGTGATAAATTAGGCTTCATGAAAGCCAATATTGAATTTTCAAAAAAACATCCAGAAATTGGAAAAGAATTTATTGAATTTCTAAAATCTATATCATGATTCGATTTATTAGTTAATGGATACTATCCAAACATTAATTAGTAAATCTTCTGTGCTGTATTCAGAAATTGAAATTAAAAATGCAATTCAAGATATTGCAAGTCAAGCCAATCAAACCATTGATGCAAGTGAGATTTACGTATTATGTGTCATGAATGGTGCACTAATTTTTGCAGGGCAGCTTTTGCCTCAGTTAGAAAAAAATATTCAATACAGTTACATTCATGCTACACGATACGATAATTCGATCATAGGCGGTTCGATTCATTGGCTTGTTAAGCCCCCAAAAGACATTGAGGGAAAAACTGTTTTGATCCTTGACGACATTTTAGATGAGGGGATTACGCTTAATGAAATTGTATCGACTTGTCGCACAATGAATGCAAAAGAAATTTATACCGCAGTTCTTTTTGATAAAGAAATCAAAAAAGAAAAATCTTACACACCTAATTTTATTGGCCTTAAAGTACCTGATCAGTTTGTTTTTGGGTACGGATTGGATTGTAAGGGCCTAGGTCGAAATCTTCCGCATTTATATGCTTTAAAGTAAAAGCATCTTATGTTTCCTTAATTTAATGTCACAATGACACACATATGAGCAAAAAAAATAAATCCATTCGACACGAAGACCCTCAAAAAGAACGTGAGGCCATGTTTTATGAAAAACCATTGCCAAGTCGCGAGTTGATTTTAAAAGTGATGGCTGATCAAGGGGTGCCCCTTTCTATTTCAAAACTTAATGAATTGCTTGAAATTGCTGATGATGAATCCGAAGCGTTTAGCAAACGTATTCGAGCCATGGAAAGGCAAGGTCAGATTTTGCGAAATCGTAAGGATGATTTTTGTATTTCTGAAAAATTAAACCTTATCCCAGGACGTATTCAAGGGCATCCAGATGGATTTGGATTTCTTATCCCAGATCAAGGGGGCGATGATATTTTCTTGTCATCAAGAGAAATGATGCAAGTTCTCCATAATGATCGCGTCATGGTTCAAACCATCGGCCAAGATAGAAAGGGCCGACCCGAAGGTAAAGTTATTGAGATCCTTGAAAGAAAAAATGAGACTTTGGTGGGTCGAGTAGTTCAAGGTCAAGGCGTGACTATTGTTGCTGCCGAAGATAAAAGAATTAATCAAGATTTTCTTATTCCATATCATCTTGATATGGGAGCTAAACCAGGTCAAATTGTCGTCATTGAAATTACCGCTCAACCTTCATTTAAATCGCGACCGATGGGTAAAGTCATTCAGATTCTTGGTAATTATGCAGATAGCGGCATGGAAATCGAGATTGCTTTAAGAAAACACCAACTTCCTTACAATTTCTCAGAAGAAACAATTCGTATTGCCGAATCTTTCTCAAAAAAAGTTTCAGAAAAAGATTTCAAAGGAAGAGTTGATTTACGTGACTTACCTCTCATCACCATTGACGGCGAAACGGCTAGAGATTTTGATGATGCAGTTTACGCTGAAAGTGTTGGTAAAAATTGGCGATTAGTGGTGGCTATTGCTGATGTAAGTTATTACGTGCAGCCTGATAACATTTTAGATAAAGAAGCATTTGAAAGAGGCAATTCAGTTTATTTTCCTAGAAGAGTTATTCCGATGCTTCCAGAAGCTCTTTCTAATGGTCTTTGCTCTCTTAATCCGCATGTGGATCGTTTGTGTATGATTTGTGACATGTTGATCGATCAGCATGGAAAAGTGACATCTTATAAATTTTATCCATCTGTCATGGAATCAAAAGCAAGAATGACCTATACGGACGTGAGTGCTTTATTAAAAGAGGCATCACCCGAATTATCAGAAAAATATAAATCTATTATTCCCCATATTAAAAATCTTGAATCAGTCTATAGAATTCTTACAAAACAAAGGCATGCTCGCGGTGCCATTGAATTTGACTCATCTGAAACCATCATGATTTTTAATGACCAAGGAAAAATTGATCGTATTGAGCCCGTGATTCGAAATGAAGCTCATCGGCTCATTGAAGAGTGTATGTTGGCAGCTAATGTATGCGCAGCTAATTTTTTAATTGAACATGAGCATCCGGCGCTTTATAGAATTCATGAAGGCCCGACCGAAGAACGCTTAGAAAACTTACAAACATTTTTAGCAGAGTTTGGATTTATGTTAGGCGGTGGAGACAAACCTAGCATTAAAGATTATGCAACTTTAATTGAAAAAATTAAAGGACGACCAGATGAACATCTATTACAAACAGTTCTCCTCAGGTCTATGCAGCAAGCTGTTTATAGTCCTGACAATATTGGTCATTTTGGTTTAGCTTATGAAGCTTATGCACATTTTACTTCTCCGATACGTCGATACCCAGATCTTTTAATTCATCGTGCTATCAAAGCTACGATAGAAAAAAAGAAAATGCCTGCATCAAACTGGCATCTTTTAGGGCAACATTGTTCTATGACGGAGAGAAGAGCGGACGATGCTACACGCGATGTTTCTTCATGGCTTAAATGTTATTACATGCAAGATAAAATTGGTGAGATATATGAAGGCACTGTTGCAGGTGTCACAAGTTTTGGTTTGTT
Source organism: Betaproteobacteria bacterium (assembly GCA_009926035.1). Classification (GTDB taxonomy): domain Bacteria; phylum Pseudomonadota; class Gammaproteobacteria; order Burkholderiales; family Methylophilaceae; genus Methylopumilus. Next base: position 108 of record RFPQ01000079.1, on the reverse strand, counting down.
TGTTGCAATCGACGGCATTTATATTGAAGGTTTATTACATGTGACAGAATTAGGTAATGATTACTTTACTTATGACAAAGCAAGACATGCCATGATTGGTGAAAGATC
>RFPQ01000078.1 GCA_009926035.1 Betaproteobacteria bacterium | reverse complement strand
ACGGCCTTCTAGATAACCACATGCATAACTTGTAGTGACATAGAATTGAATTTTATGACTTGAAAGTTCGTCAGGAAGACTCATGTTTTAATATAATTATTAAGCAATCGAATAAATTGATTACGCGTAATTTCTTTAGCGCCAAAACTTAAAAGATGTTTTGTTTTCATTTGACAGTCTATCATTTTAATGCCCATCTTTTTTAAATATTGGACAGCAAGTACAAATGCAATTTTTGAGGCATCTGTTTCATAGTGAAACATAGATTCTCCGAAAAAAACATCATCCAAAATAATCCCATAAAGACCGCCAACGAGATTTCCATTAAAATAAATTTCAAAAGAGTGAGCTATTTTCATTTGATGTAATTCTGAATAGGCGTTAATAATGCGCTCATCAATCCAAGTTCCATCTTGATCTTTTCGTTTAACTTCACTGCAGCTTTTAATGACAGATAAAAAATTCTTATCTACTTCAAATTGATAATTATTTTTTTTAATTTTCTTAGAAAGCGATGATGAAATCTTAAGATCATCGGGAAATAGTACTAATCTTGGATCGGGCGACCACCATAAAATAGGTTCATGTTGATTAAACCAGGGAAATATTCCTTGTTTATATGCTTCAATAATTCTCTCAGTCTTAAGTGTATTAGATATAGCAATAAGACCATTAGGCTCAATAAGGGCTTGATCAGTATTCGGAAAGGGGTCATGATGATCAAGAAAAGCGATAGAACCGAAATCAGTTTTTATCCATTGACCCATATGTTTTTGTAAGGAATGCTTAATTTAATTTTAAGATATGAAACGTTTTTCAATATTAGTTATATTACTCTTAAATATTATCTCAATGGCTCATGCCAATGAGAGGGGATTGTTCTGGAAATTAAAGGCGCCAAACGGCTCAACCCATTATTTATTCGGAACAATTCATACTGATGATAATAGGATTATTAAATTCTTACCTGTCGTTAAAAAATCAGTCAGTCAGTCAGATCTTCTTCTTGTAGAAATTACACCTGATAATCATTCACCAAATCTCATTTTGAAGGATCATTCTTTAGTATCGAAATTGACTGAAGATGAATTGAATCAAGTGAAAAAACTTTCAGAATTTCATGTGATGTATTTCGAAAATGTAATCAGAATGAAACCTTGGCTTTTAGCAGTCATTTTTGATTCACCAAAGCCTCATACTGAATTTAATCAAGACTACCTTTTGATGGCTATGGCAGCAGATTTAGATAAAGATGTTATAGGCATAGAGTCATCGCAAGAACATTTTGCCGCAATGGACTCATTATCTTTAGATGAACAATTAATCATGCTTAGAGCGGTTTTAAAAAAGACAGAGAAAGAAAGATTATCCGATTACAATTTACTTATGAAAGACTATCTTTCAGCTGATGTAGAACAAATACGTCATACCGATGAGCGATTAACGGGTAAGTTATTACCAGAAGCGTTGTGGGCTAAAATTAAAGTTCAGCTTATGGATGAGAGAAATAAAAAAATGGTTGCAAAAATTAAAGAACTTTCAAAAGATAAGCAGTTGTTCATTGCAGTAGGAGCTTCACATCTTGCGGGTCAAGATGGCTTGTTAAGTCAGTTAAGGCAATCAGGATTTAAAATGACTCCTATGAAAGCCTTTGAATAATATGAAGCACCAAGTTATTTCATCTCGCGGAAATCAACACTTTAAACATTTGAAAAAACTTAACGAATCACCGCGTTATCGCCATGAAGTGCAGCAAACTATTTTAGATGGGATGCACCTTATTGAATCTTATGCGGAACGGTTTGGTTCTCCTGATTCAATAGCTTTAATCGAGGGCGGTCATATTGATCAGATTGCATCTTATCTTAATGAAAATACACAGGTATTAGAATTCCCAGCAGGGCTTTTTTCTGAAATAGCACCTGTCATATCTCCTACAGGCATTTTGGCTTCTATTAACATCCCGCATTTGGAGCCACCAAAAAAACAAAACTGTATTTTATTGTTAGAAGATATTCAGGATCCAGGTAATTTGGGGAGTATATTGAGATCTGCAAGTGCCTCTGGTGTTGACCTTGTTTTTCTGTCTGATCATTGCGCTGACCTTTGGTCCCCCAAAGTTTTACGAGGTGGCCAGGGGGCCCATTTTCATCTTCCATGTATTGAGAAAGCAAATTTTTCAGATATTACAAAAATATTCACTGGTAAAATTTTCGCAACAACATTAAGTGGAAAATCTATTTTTCAAGAAGACTTGAAAGGCCCCGTCGCATTTATTTTTGGGAACGAGGGGAATGGTATTCATTCAGAAACGATGCAATTAACTTCACATTCAATTCATATACCTATGGAAAAAGGTATTGAATCTTTAAATGTTTCAGCAGCTGTCTCTGTATGTCTATATGAAAAATATAGACAAGAACACTCTAATGTTTAATTGAATCTTCTGATTCGTTAAAGATAAACTCCACTTCATCTTCGGAATATTTATAGCATTCGTTGCAGAAATCACAGTGAATTGTGATTGATGATTGTTCTTCAATGATAGATTCGCATTCTTTTTTGCCGATGAGACGAAGCATATTTTCTACACTTTTTTTAGAGCAGCTACAGGCAAAATTAGGATAGCTTGGATCGAATAGACGAATGGTTTCTGAAGAAAATATTGTTTGAAGAATTTTGGAAGCTTCCAATTCTGGATGAATAGTTTTAAAAGATTTATCAGCGGACATTGCTATATCTTCCCAAGCACTGGTCATTGCATCATGATCAAGGGCTTCCGCTGAAGAATTAAATGGAAGTTTTTGTATAAGAAGCCCATGAAAGATATTCTCTTGAGAATGAATCCACAATTTTGTTTGAATCTGCTCTGACCTTAACATGTAATTTTCAAGTAGCTCACTAATTGAATTTCCTTCCATAGGTACAATACCTTGATAGGGTGTCTTTGCATTTTTTTGAATTAAGGTAATGATAAAGTGACCTTCTTTAATTAGATCGATAGGCGCAATGGATTCAATAGGGCCGTTCCATTTAACTGTGCCTCTTATGCCTAAGTTTTCATTGCATTCAGCAATTAATAATTTGAGTGGCCCATTTGTTTGAATTTGTAATGTTAAGGAACCATCAAGTTTGAGAGTGGAAGCAAGGAGAGAGCTTGCTACCATCAACTCACCTAATGCTATGTGAATATTCTGAGGCAAGGCTTGGTGTTGTGTAGCCTCTTCGATCGTGTGATTAAGCTTCACATAGTTGCCGCGAATGTCAGTATTTTCAAAAATAAATCGATGTAAAGTGTCTTCAGAGTTATGCATAAAATTTAAATTTCAATCGTTTTGATTTTGGGCACAAGTGAGATATCCCATAATTTAATAGCTGTAGCCCAAAAGTTTGTAAGTGTATTTTCTTTTTCAATTAACTCATAGTCTTGTCCAAGAAATTTAAGGCATGCGATCAGATTATTTTTTATATTTGCATCATTCACAGGGGTAGACTGATTTTCTTTGCTTAATTTTTTTTGATTTAAAGTTGCAATAGGTATATGACCGTAATTCATCGAAGGGAATGATAAATTCTTTTGTAAATATATCTGCCTTGACGTGGAGTCGATAAGATCGGCACCTCTTATAATAGTGTTGATATTTTGCAATGCATCATCAATTACAACTGCTAGCTGATAAGCATAAATACCATCTGATCTTTTTAAAATAAAATCACCAAAGTCTTTTGATATATTTTGATGAATCCTACCTTGGATCTTGTCTTCAAATGTGATGACGGTATCATTTGCTTTGATTCTTAAAGCATGATGGTCGGCATCTAATTTTTTATTTCTGCAAGTACCGGGGTAAATCATTCCATCAATCCCTGTCATGGCTGAATCAGCAATTTCTTTTCTACTACATTCGCAAAAATAAGTACTGCCTTGCTGATTTAAATGAGACAGATACGTTTGATAAATATCTATTCGATGGCTTTGATAAATGATTTCATCATCCCAATGAAAACCATGTTGATGAAGTGAATTGACAATAGCTTTATCACTTCCTTCAACAACTCTTGGCTGATCGAGGTCCTCCATTCTTATTTTCCATATGCCATCGTGATGTTTGGCATCAAGATAGCTTGCGACTGCAGTGACTAATGATCCAAAATGTATTGACCCTGTTGGAGATGGAGCAAAGCGACCTATATACATTTAAGAAGTGGTGTTGATATAAGGTGGAATATGCCAGTTATGCAAATTTTTGCCCAAAAGAAAAAGATTGCATTTGATTCGATCATTTGTGGAGCTACTTACCATAAATTCATAACATCGTAATATGGCAACCTGTCCTTTTTCATTGCGTTTCAATGTAATTTTTTCGCAGGCAACGGTTTCATCTAAAAACTGAAGATCAAATTGTTGAGATAGATTTTTACCAAGTTGAATAGCTAGCTCACGTTTCGAGAT
>RFPQ01000077.1 GCA_009926035.1 Betaproteobacteria bacterium | reverse complement strand
GGTGCACAAGGTGGTCAGGGAGCGCAAGGTTCTCAAGGAGGTCAAGGTTCTCAAGGAGGTCAAGGGGCGCAAGGTAATACAGGTTCACAGGGTAGCCAAGGTGGACAAGGAGCCCAAGGTGCTCAAGGGGGTCAGGGAGCACAAGGTGCTACTGGCTCACAAGGTGGTCAGGGTTCTCAAGGAGGACAAGGTTCTCAGGGTAATACAGGTTCACAGGGTAGCCAAGGTGGACAAGGTGCTCAAGGGGCTCAAGGGTTACAAGGAGCGCAAGGTGCAACTGGTTCCCAAGGTGGTCAAGGTGCTCAAGGAGGACAAGGTTCTCAAGGAAATACGGGGTCCCAAGGTTCCCAAGGGGGACAAGGAGCTCAAGGTGCTCAAGGAGGACAAGGAGCACAAGGTGCAACTGGTTCCCAAGGTGGTCAAGGTGCCCAAGGTGGACAAGGTTCTCAAGGTAATACTGGGTCACAAGGAAGTCAAGGTGGACAAGGAGCTCAAGGTGCTCAAGGAGGACAGGGTGCACAAGGTGCAACGGGTTCCCAAGGAGGACAAGGTTCACAAGGTGCAGTTGGTTCCCAAGGAAATACGGGGTCACAGGGTAGCCAAGGAGGACAAGGTGCTCAAGGAGCGCAAGGTGGACAGGGAGCACAAGGTGCCCAAGGTTCTCAGGGTGGTCAAGGTTCTCAAGGAGCTGTTGGTTCACAAGGTAACACTGGTTCACAAGGTTCTCAAGGAGGACAAGGTGCTCAAGGAGCTCAAGGAGGTCAAGGTGCTCAAGGAGCTCAAGGTTCACAAGGAGGACAAGGAGCACAAGGAGCTCAGGGTGGACAGGGCGCTCAAGGAGGTCAAGGTTCACAAGGAGGACAAGGAGCTCAAGGTTCGCAAGGGGGCTCAAGGAGCCCAAGGTTCACAAGGTGGACAAGGTGCTCAAGGAGCTCAAGGTTCACAAGGTCCCGTGGGTAACCAAGGCTCACAAGGTGGACAAGGCGCTCAAGGGGCTCAGGGTAGCCAAGGAGGACAAGGTGCTCAAGGTTCTCAAGGAGGACAAGGTGCTCAAGGTGCTCAAGGTTCACAAGGCGCCAAAGGAGGACAAGGAGCACAAGGAGGTCAAGGTGCTCAGGGAGCTCAAGGGTCTCAAGGAGGACAAGGTGCTCAAGGTTCACAGGGTGGACAGGGAGCACAAGGTGGTCAAGGAGCTCAAGGTGCAACGGGTAATCAGGGTTCACAAGGTGGACAAGGGGCGCAAGGAGCCCAAGGTGCTCAGGGTCAAACAGGGCCCCAAGGTGCACAAGGTGGACAGGGTGCTCAAGGAGCACAAGGTGGACAGGGTGCTCAAGGAGCACAAGGGTCACAAGGTGGACAGGGTGCTCAAGGAGGTCAAGGTGCTCAAGGAGCTCAGGGTGCTCAAGGGTCTCAGGGTGGTCAAGGTTCACAAGGTTCTCAGGGAGGACAAGGCGCTCAAGGAGCCACAGGACCTGGTGGCGGGCAAGGTGCTCAAGGAGGACAAGGAGCCCAAGGTAGTGTTGGAGCTCAAGGACCTGGTGGTGGACAAGGTGCCCAAGGTACACAAGGACCAAAAGGACCTCAAGGAGCACAAGGACCAACAGGTGGACAAGGGGCTCAAGGAGCCCAAGGTGGTCAGGGTGCTCAAGGTGTTGGAGGACCTCCTGGTAACCAAGGAGCCCAAGGCTCACAAGGTTCACAAGGACCTGCTGGTCCTGGTGGTTCTACAGGACCTCAAGGTGCACAAGGAGCTCCAGGTCCTACGGGACCTACGGGTCCGTCAGATATAAGATATAAAACAAATATCCGACCTATCACTAACGCTATAGATAAAATATCCAAGATAAGAGGGGTAAATTACAACTGGAACAACGAAAAAACAAATGATGGTTTAGTTGATGTTGGTTTCATTGCCCAAGAATTACAAGTTGCCTTCCCTGAATTGGTGGCAGGTAAAGAAGATGACGAAAATGTGTTAGTTGTAAAATATGACTCGTTGATTGCTGCTTGTTTGGAGGCAATCAAAGAACAAAGTGAAATCTTAGATTATAATGAGAAGAAATTAGAGATTTTAGAAAAAAGTTTGGGAATCTAACCTTATTTTTTATTAATTAAATCTTTAATCTCAAATGTTGTATCGTACAACATACTTAGAAACTTCTTCCAAATTTCTGGATTGAATTTCTTAATCATTTGCACATAATAGAGATAGTAAGGTTCTTCCTCTCCACGAGTCATGAAGTCGGCCAAATGAGGCATATCTGCAGTCCAATTTTTTAAAGCTTTCGGAGTCTCTTCACTGACGTGTTCGTCATTTACTCTGAAAAGAATATCCTTACTTAATGGACTTAATGGTTCACCTTTTGCAAAGTAATTCAAAATATTTTTAAGTGAATTATTCAAAAATTCTAAATTTTCAGGCTTACGTGTTCTCTTAACTCTTCTTGCAAATTCTTTTACCAAACCTTCCAAAAACTCATTGGAAATCGCAAAAAATTCAACAGGATGACCCCAATAATTCTCATCAGATTTTTCGTCATAAGTCATCATGTGTCTTGGAGACCAATGTACACTTTGAGTTGGGTCAACAGCGTGTAACATTTCATGGTATAAAGTAAGATAAAGGTTCTTTTTTGACTCATAATATTTTGGGTTCACCTCGATAACTAAATCTGCTGGGTCCAATGATTTTGAAGGTCTTAAATCCATAAAACCTATGTATGATAATCTGGGATTAACGTAAACTCTTACCAAACCATCAACACCATTGGCGGTTTTAACAGGAATAACACCCATAAGTTCTTTGCGTCTTTGGAGGTCTTTACCTCGTTCGGACCAAAGTTTATCTACCATCTTGTTGATTTTATCCAAAGTTTCAGGAGAAAATTTATATCTCTTGGCTTCGGAAATCAGGTTTGTTAATATGTTTACGAATCTAATCATTATTAAGGTCTGTGGACCAATCTATTTTAATTTTTTTTGGTTTGATTTTCCCTGCATATGAATCAAAAACTTCTTTGAAAGGAATTTGAGCTTCTTTAATACCTTTAATTGCAGTCATTGGATAATCTACCCCTGTAGATAAATAGGCTTGTATCTCATCATTTATTACATTTTCACCATATCCCATGGTACTTATTTTTTTAGACAAGTTTTCTCTGATATTCGGGTTGAGTCTTTCTATGTTTTTTAACTGCTTGTTTTTATAGTTTGGTGAAGAATAATAAAGACCATGTGCAACTTCGTGAAAAATCAAAGAAGGGTCTTCACCATTGCTTTGGTCGATTCCAATCAAATAAAAGTTGTCGTTTCCAACTATTTCTCTGATGGTATCAATTACACTGAACATTATTAAATCATAATAATTTATATCAGGTATTAATTTCATACATGATTCTATTGAATCACATGGTATGTTATAACCAGCCCAATCTTCATGATAAGAGAAATAATCTTTTTTAGTTTTTTCCTTATAATACTTTACGTAATCATACCACTTAAAACCTTTACCTCTGAAAGTTTCTGAATCCGACTCATAAAATTCTTGATATCTCATGAAGACTCTTGCTCTTAACCTATCATCTTTGATAACCAAAGCAAAAATCTTTGGATACATTTCAAATAGTTCAATCTGAGAAAGAATATTATTAATATTCTTTGGTGGCTTTTTGGAAGGGGAGAACCCTCTCTGTTCCAATAATGTATATTTTATGTATGCCATTAGAAGTGGTCTCCAAAATATTCGTTTATGTTTTTATCTACTAATCTGTGGTCAGGATAATCTGGAGCTTGTACACTTAAACAATCTTTATCCGCTTCAATTATACCAAGAAAACTACCGTGATATTCTAATGTTCCTGAATTTCCATAACCCTTGTTATTATCCAAGTAATCTACAACAAGACCTTCGAAGTCTCGAATTGGTAATCTATATTTTTCTATTTTTACATCTTTCTTGTAGGGGTGTTGTGTATAGACCCATTCACCTTTTTCAGTATCGAAATAATCATCAAGTTCATGGAATATATTATCATAAACCTCATGTTCATAAGCGGAATTGTAGGCACTTGAATGAATTGAATATAAATCACTTTTTATATCACTTAGTTCATCCTTTAATAAGGTTTTGATTGACTCATCATTATCAATAATTCTTGCTACATTTTCAGGAGTTATTACCCAAAAATCCTCATGTCCCTGTTCAGCTGCAATTAATTCCATTTCTTCTGTTTCGGGGGAAAGTTTTTTACCCTCTAATTCCTTCAGTACTCTTTGTTTGAAGAGCTCCAAATTTTGAGGTGTTAATTCTTCAATTACGTCTCTTACAACATCATCAGTTGTATCCCAATATGGTTCAAAAACATCATCACCTTTCAAAATACTCTCAACAGTGTCGCGACTTAAATCATATCTTGCCCCATCACAAAAAAGTCTCGCTAAATCCTCTCTATCTCCCTCCCAATATACTTGGTCCTTGAAGTCGATATCATTTAACAATTCTTTCATCCATTTGTAAAATTCTACTTTATCATTGTTATATAACCAAATAAGATATTGATTTTGCCATACATCACCGTTACCTGCATTGTGTGGGTCTATTTCACCCATTAGACCTTTTCTATTCAATATAGAAAAAAAAGTATCGTAGTCGTTGAAATACTTTTCGACATCCAAATCATCGTTATTGAACATCTCCACAAAATCTTCTAATGAATATTCCATGTATATAAATACAAAAAAAGGGGCAAATTTGCCCCT
>RFPQ01000076.1 GCA_009926035.1 Betaproteobacteria bacterium | reverse complement strand
GGAATATCACCAATCACTTCACTTAAATCGTCTTCGTAGTCCCATTCAATATCTTTTAATGCGCTACTAATTACTGTTGCAAAATCTATATCGCCTTTAATTTCAATATTTGCTTTTTTGTTACCGCCCATAAGCTCTAAAGCTGATGATATGGATAATTTAATTTCTGCATCATAATTATCAATATATTCCTTATATTCTGGGATGCCGTCTTCAGTAACCCTTAATGCATAATGAATCGGACCAACAACAAATAAAATAGATTTTGATTGTTTGGAAAAGTCTTTTTTTAACCATTCATTTTGTTGAAATAAATGATTGGTAAGATTTCTTTTTATAGTGTCGATAATCAAAATTTGTATCCCATATGAATTGCGACGACACCTGAGGACAAATTAAGATACTCCACTTTAGAGAATGATTCTTCCTCCATCATTTTTTTTAATGATTCTTGGTCAGGATGCATTCTTATAGATTCAACAAGATATTGATAGCTTGATTCATCTTTGGCAAATAATTTGCCTAATTTTGGTAATAATTTAAATGAAAATTGATCATAAAAAAATTGTAATGGTTTCCATATTTTTGAAAATTCTAGAATTAAAATTTTTCCCCCTGGAGATAAAACACGATAAATTTCTTTCAGTGCCTTCTTTTTGTCCGTCATATTTCGAATGCCGAAACCAATAGTGACACAATCAAAATAGTTATCAGGAAAGGGAAGGGATTCGGCATCGCATAAGATGGAGGGTATAAAAATACCTTGATCAATTAATTTATCACGCCCAATATTTAACATAGATAAATTGATGTCTGAATGAATCATTTGACCTTTAAAGTTGGCTGATTGTGCCCCAATTTTTTTAGCAAGAAGAATAGATAGGTCTGCAGTTCCTCCGGCAATATCTAGAATACGAGCATCTTTCTTGACGTTAGATGTATTCACAAGAAATTTTTTCCAAATATGGTGCATACCAAATGACATCAAATCATTCATTAAGTCATAATTTGAAGCTACAGAATGAAATACAGAGGCTACTTTACCTGCTTTTTGTGATGCATCTATTTCACTATAACCAAAATGTGTTTTTTTATTAGCCATCTATTTTTATTCTTTGAATACCAGCATTTGATAATTTTTTTATATATTCCTCCCAAAGTACGTCATAGGTTGCAGCAAGCTCATATAGATAATCCCATGTATAGATGCCTGTGTTATGACCATCTGAAAATACTAATTTGACTGCATACTGACCGACTGGCTCGATACTTTCTATAGTGACATTTTCTTTATGTGTTTGAAGTATTTCTTGGCCTGGTCCATGACCTTTTACCTCAGCTGATGGTGAATACACTCGAAGAAATTCGCAGGAAAGCATACATTCAGTTAGGTTGTTAAATTTTATTTCTAATAGCTTGGATGCTTGATGCAGCTTAATTTCTAAGGGGTATATTTTAGCGTTACTTATTGTCACTTTATGGAAAAGCCTAAAATAACTATATTATCGGAGTTCTTTTGGCTTTTTTGGAAAATTTAAAAAATTAATGACTGGAAGACAACATCAATAATTTAATTTTTTTCATTGCTGCTTGCTCGATTTGTCGAATTCTTTCTGCTGATACACCAAGTTTATCTGCAAGTTCATGAAGTGTTGAAGCGTCTTTATCTTTTAACCATCTTTCTTCTAGGATAAGACGGCTTCTTTCGTCAAGCGATGAAAGTGCTTTACTAAGGGACGATAAACTATTCCCTTCAGATTGATCTATCTCCATTTGTTCTGAAGGCTCTGGCGTTTCATCTTTAAGATAAGCAATGGGCCTGAAAACATCATCTTCTGATTCTTCTGAGCCATAATCTAATGAAATTTCGTTACCATTAAAACGATACTCCATTTCACGAACATCCTCAGGTTTGACATTAAGCTCTTTAGCGATCGAATTGATCTCATCTGATTTAAGCGGCTGGAGAGTCTTTTTCATGCTTCGCAAATTAAAAAATAATTTACGCTGAGCCTTTGTCGTTGCTGTTTTAACTAAACGCCAATTTTTAACGATGTATTCTTGAATTTCTGCTTTAATCCAGTAGATTGCAAAAGACACTAATCTTACACCTCTCTCGGGGTCAAATCGCTTTACAGCTTTCATAAGGCCAATATTGCCTTCTTGAACTAAGTCTGATTGAGGAAGTCCATATCCAGAATAGCCCTTAGCCACTTTAGCTACTAGCTTTAAGTGAGACAAAATAAGTGTTTTAGCAGCCTCAAGGTCGTTTGATGTTTTAAGACGCATACCAAGTTCCATCTCTTCTTCGGCAGTAAGGGAGGGAATAGTTCTAATGGATTGCATATAGCGATCGTAACTATCAATAGAGCCTAATGTAGGTAAGCTTAAGTCCAAAGTCATCTTAATAAAATCCTTTATAAAACTTGATTAACAAGCGTAATTTTAGCACTCCTCGTTAGAGAGTGCTAGTTTAATAAAGTTCCTTAAATTTAAAATTAACCTAATAAATACAATAGGTTAGGTAGGCTATAATTTTTTAATGGATTGATTAATCGAGATAAAAGACGCTGCGACAGCAATCAGAATTGAGCTGCCAACAATAGATAAGTACTGTACGAGAGTTAAATCAACAATCATGAATTGGGCCCCATAGAGAGCCTCAACCTCAACGACAGTTTGATTTAAGAATATCACAATCAATTTGAGGCTAAGAGCTGCAGTTAATCCACCTCCTAAACCATAAATAAACCCGCTGTATAAAAAAGGCCTTCTTATGAATTGATTGGTAGCACCAATTAATTTACTCAATTCAATTTCTTCGTGGTGCGAAGTCATTTGAAGACGAATAGTATTACCAATGACTACTATGAGCATAAAGGCCAATAAAATTGACGCTAAAAAAATAGCTTTATTTGCTAGATGAAGTATAGAGTTTAATTTTTTAACCCAACCCGTATCAACAACCACTTGGTCTACCCCCTCAAGTTTATCCAGAGAGGATTTTAAAATCATAATTTGATTTGGATTGACGGTGTTGGGCGAAACAAAAAAAGCATCAGGCAATGGATTCTCTGAGAGTCCATTATTCGATTCATTAAAGCCCATTGATTTTTGAAGTCTAGGCCAAGCCTCTTCTTTTTTAACATAATGATAATTATTAATCTCAATACGACTTTTTAAATCTTTTTCGATTTTGTTTTTTGCATCTACTGAAATATCTTTTTTAAGAAAAATACTAATTTGAGATTCATGCTGAATAGTTTCAGAAATCGATTTTAAATTTTGCACTAGCAGGAAAGATATGCTCGGCAAAATCAATGTAACACCTATAACCAAGAACATGATAAGAGTAGAAAGCATTGATGCGTGACTACGCTGAATCGCTTTAAGTAGCATTTGATAATGAGAAACGATGTAATCCATCTATTGGTCAGTAATCTTTATAAGATTGCCTTCTTGTAAATAAAGTTGCTTATGTTTTTTTGAGATAGTTGGTATCTCATGTGTTGCGATAATCACAGTCACCCCCAGTTCTTGGAAGCTATAAAAAAGATTCATAATTTCATCTGCATATTTCTTGTCTAAATTTCCTGTGGGCTCATCAGCAAGTAAAATCGCGGGCCTACAAGCAATGGCTCTTGCAATTGCTAGACGCTGTTGTTCGCCGCCTGACAAGCTAATAGGCATTGATTTTTCACGATTTAGCAAGCCTACTTTATCTAGAGCTGCTCGAACACGACCTTTAATATCATTTATGCCCACCTCATTTATCTCCAAAGCAAGCGCAATATTTTCGTAACAATTTCGACTATATAGCAGTTTATGATCTTGAAAAACTAAACCAAATTTCCTTCTTATATATGGAATGGCAGCTCTTTTTATTTGGCTTAAATTTTGATTTTCAAAAATAATTGTTCCGTGTGTAGGAAATTCAATCGCTGTAATTAATTTTAATAATGTTGATTTTCCTGCGCCTGAAGGGCCAGTTACAAAAATAAGTTCACCAGCATTAATTTCAAAAGTAATATTTTGTAATGCTTCCAAATTTCCCGGATATCTTTTGTGAACTTGATCAAATTTAATCATTGATAAAAACCGATTTTAAAAAAGCGCATCTACATATTCTTCTGCGTTGAAAACTTTTAGATCGTCTATAGTCTCACCAACACCAATGTATCTTAATGGGGTAGGCTGTTCTTTGGCTATCGCTGCAATAACGCCACCTTTAGCGGTACCATCAAGCTTAGTTAAAGCAAGACCGGTAATTCCTAGAGCCTCGTTAAATATCTTGAGCTGACTGATAGCGTTTTGTCCAGTATTTGCATCTAATACAAGAAGAATCTCGTGAGGCGCTTCAGCGTGACATTTATTAATTACACGTTTAACTTTTGTAATTTCGTCAATTAAATGTTTTTGTGTGGGCAACCTGCCCGCTGTGTCCGCAATCACAATAGAGTTGATAGCGTCAAAAATAACAGCACTTGGATCACCCGAAGCTTGTGAAACAACATGAACATTATTTCTTTGCCCCCATACTTGAAGTTGCTCTGTGGCAGCTGCCCTAAAAGTATCGCCTGCAGCAATTAATACGGATTTATTTTCATCAAGGAAAATTTTTGTAAGCTTCCCAATGGTAGTTGTCTTACCGGCACCATTTACCCCAACAACCATAATGACATAAGGATTTGTCCCTTTTATTACTAAGGGATTTTCGATAGGAGTTAGTAATTCAATTAATTTTTCTTTGAGTAAACCCTTAATTTCATCTGCATTTTCTATATTATTCTTTTTTACAGAGGCTCTAATGCTTTCCAGGAGATAAGT
>RFPQ01000075.1 GCA_009926035.1 Betaproteobacteria bacterium | reverse complement strand
GCGATACAATGTGGGCCGCCCATCAACCCCATAAAAAAAGTTGATAAAAAAACTGAGAATTGAAAAAACATTAAAGAATTTTAGAAAACCGCGTGCGATTTTGATCCAATTGTAAGTATCGATCAAAAATCATAGCAATTGCACGTACAAAAAACCAGCCTGTATCTGTCACTTGAATACCTGAATCATCTAAGTCGATAAAATCTTTTTCTTGAAAATTTCGAAGAAGATTCATTTCAGATGAAAAATATTCTTTGAAGTTAATTAAATAAGCCAATTCAATTGATTGGTAATCCAATCGACCCTGACACATTATTTCCATAATGACAGCACGTCGCACGATATCATCTTTTGAAAGTGCTAATCCTTTAATAATTGGAAAGCGTCTATGATTAAGATGATCATAATAATCTTCAAGTTCTTTTGCATTTTGATTGTAATTAGCTCCAACACGTCCAATTGCTGAAACACCTAATGCAATAATGTCGCAATCAGGTTGTGTACTATAGCCTTGGAAATTTCGATGCAATCTTCCTTGTCTTTTTGCAATGGCTAAACTATCTGTTGGCAAAGCAAAATGGTCCATACCTACATAGATATAACCATTTTCAAGAAATTTTTCGATAGCCAACGACAACATAGTAATCTTATTTTTTGCAGGGGGAATATCGTCTTCATGAATGCGTCGCTGAGGCTTAAAGCGCTGAGGTAAATGCGCATAAGCATATAAAGCAATTCGATCAGGTTTTAAGCTAATCACTTGATCTAAGGTTTCATTAAATGTTTCAGGTGTTTGAAGTGGCAATCCATAAATTAAATCCATATTAATGGATTCATAACCATCTTCATGAGCGTCGTTCATGAGAGAAACTACTTGATCAAATGGCTGTACTCGATGAACGGCTTTTTGCACATCAGGATTAAAATCCTGCACACCAAAACTTAAGCGATTAAAACCAATTTCTTTTAATCTTTTTAAACGCTTACTATCGACCGTTCTAGGATCTACTTCAATCGAATATTCCCCTTGAGAGCTGAATACAAAAACTTCTTTAAGTTTATTAAATAGTTCTTTGATTTCTTCATCTGAAAAAAATGTAGGTGAACCGCCACCAAGATGAAGCTGACTCACAACTTGTTTTTGACCTAAATAATCGAGATGTAAATCAATTTCTTTTTTCAAATAATCTAAGTATTCGCGAGAACGTTCATGATGTTTAGTGACGATTTTATTGCAAGCACAGTAAAAACAAAGTGACTCACAAAAAGGAATATGAACATAAATCGACAAAGGTTGATTAATTGGATGTAATCGTCTTTGCTCTAGCGCTTCTTTATAAGCGTTTTCAGTAAAAGCTTCTACAAAGCGATCTGCAGTCGGATATGAAGTATATCTTGGCCCATTGACGTCAAATTTTTGCAAAAGTGAAGTTGTAATAGGTGTCAAACCTAATTTTTGATCTCTATTTTTTTTGACATCAGTATCCATAGGACATTACTGTGCCATAAGCCTAAATTGCTATCTTTGACGTACATCAAAAAGACTTCATCTATTCATAGATTGATGAATAAGCTACACTAAACGCTTTAAAACATAAGTAATTTTTCGATGAAAGCTGAAACATTCAAAGTTGCCTGTTCAAGTTGTAATCTTCGCGAGCTCTGTATGCCCGTTGGTTTTGATCAAAATGATATGCATAAACTTGATGAAGTTGTCACAACGCGTAAAAAAATTAAACAAGGTGACTTGCTCTTTGAAAATGGGGAAACGTTTACTTCTCTTTATGCTATTCGTACAGGTTTTTTTAAGACTTCTGTAGCGTCAGAAGATGGGCGCGAACAAGTTACAGGCTTTCAAATGGCCGGAGAAATTATAGGCCTCGATGGCATTGTGAATGATCATCACACATGCAACGCTGTTGCTCTAGAAGATGCTGAAGTCTGTGTGATGCCTTTTGATCACATTGAAGATTTATCCAGAGAGTTTCCAGTGCTACAAAAACACGTTCATAAAATTATGAGTCGTGAAATTGTTCGCGAAAACGGCATGATGATGCTTCTTGGAAACATGTCAGCAGAAGAAAGGCTCGCTAACTTTTTAGTAAATCTCATTCAAAGACTTTTTGCCCGAGGACAATCACAATCCGAATTCATTTTAAGAATGTCACGTGAAGAAATTGGAAGTTATTTAGGTCTTAAACTTGAAACGGTCAGTCGTACTTTTTCAAAATATAGTGAAGAAGGCATTATTGAAGTTAAGCAACGTCATATTAAAATTTTAAAACCAGACGCATTAAAGCAACTTGTTAAATCACCTAACTGCAATTAAAAAGCTCAATACATGAGCGTATCTAAACAATATCTTAGTATTCATGATCACAGCCGAGAATTAAGCGGCCTCAAATATATTTACTCAGTCATTTCAAGGCGCGCAGGTGGCTTGTCGATTGGCGTTAACTTAAATGTGAATAACGCCTGTAATTGGCAATGTATATATTGTGAGATACCTAATCTCACGCGTGGTACACCACCGCCTATTGAATTAGATGTACTTGAACAAGAGTTACGTTTTTTTCTTAATGAAATTATTCATGGTGATTACATGGAAAAAAATGTATCTCTCGAAGATCGTCATTTAAAAGATATTGCATTTTCAGGTAATGGCGAGCCGACGAGTGCGAATGAATTTCCAGAAGTTATTTCAATTGTTAAAAAGATTCTAAGTGAATTTAATTTACTTCATAAAATTAAAATACGACTCATTACCAATGGGAGTTTGATGCATCAAACCTCTGTAATTAAAAGTGTTGGAATGCTAAAAGAAATGAATGGTGAAGTTTGGTTTAAAGTAGACGCAGCTACTGAAGAGAGTATTAAGACAATTAATCAAGTGAATCTAAAACCCTCTCAAATACTGGAGCGCCTCAAAAATAGTGCAAACGTTTGTCCAACTTTTATACAAACTTGTATTTTTACTATTGATGGCAAAGGCCCAAGCAAAAAAGACATTGATGCCTATGTAGAATTAATCAATGAAGTAAAAAGTATTATTCAAGGTGTTCATCTTTATGGCTTAGCAAGGCCTTCTTTACAACCTCAAGCTAAAAACTTGGGTCGTATTGATGAAGAAATTCTTCAAAATATTGCAAAAGAATTACGTAGTCTCAATATTACAACTACTGTCAGCTATTAATGTGATTTCGGTTTAATGCCCGTTTGCGCATGATTGCGAGCTTGGGTTGCAGGCGCCATAGGATCTCTTTCTTCACTCATCGTTTTATTGATCTCAATTCCTTTTTGATAGTAGTTATCAATCACTGTATCGGGTCTCGTTACAGCTAAATAATAAGTAACGAATGAAGCGATCACAACTAGCAATGGTCCGCCTAAAATAAGCCACATATATCCATTTTTCCACCAAATTGTATTTTTTTGATTATCCATTTTTTTATCCTTAATTTCTCGGCACAATAAATGTCGACTTTTCTTTGACGATCTCATGCGTTTCTTCTGACTCTATTCTAAACATAATTTTATGAGAGCCTGATTTTACAACGCCATCTGGAATTTGAACTCTTACAGGCACCCATCGTGATTCAGTAGCTTTAATGGTAATTGTTTTGTTTGGCTCTAAATTATCCGAATCAACAACGATGTTATTTAGACCTTCTACATAAATTTTATAATGCTGCCCTTCTTCGAGGGCATTCATAATATTTAATCGATATACATTTTCAAGCATGCCTCCATCTACCAATCTCGCCATGACACCACGATCTCTCACTACATCAATTCTAAAAGAATTTCTAAACGTAAGGCTCCATAAAACACCGCCAATAATAGTTGTCAAAATGAGGCCATATATAAGTATGCGCACTCTAAAAATACGCTTAATCATTTCCTGTTTAGTCCATCGATTAATTAAGGCATTTTCTGTTGTAAACTTTATAAGTCCTTGTGCATAGCCCACTTTATCCATGACTGAATCGCACGCATCGGCACAAGCACCACAACTTATACATTCATATTGAAGTCCTTCACGAATATCAATCCCTGTTGGACATACCTGCATACAAATATGACAATCAATACAATCGCCAAGTGCTTGATGATTAGCATGTGATGATCTACCTCCTCTAGACTCGCCGCGTTCTTTGTCATAACTAACAATCAATGTATCTTTATCAAACATTGCACTTTGAAATCTTGCGTATGGGCACATGTATTTACATACTTGTTCACGCATAAAGCCTGCATTGCCATATGTTGCAAAAGTATAAAAACACAACCAAAAAGTTTCCCACGGTCCTGTTGAGAGATACTTCACTTCAATAAAGAGATCTCTGATGGGCGTGAAATAACCTACAAAAGTAAATCCAGTCCAGAATGCAAAAAGTAACCACACAAAATGTTTGCTCGAACGAATACCAAATTTTTTAGGTGTCCATGGCATATCATCTAATTTCTTTCTTGCCATGTGATTGCCTTCGATCTTCGATTCAATCCACATAAAGATTTCTGTATAAACGGTTTGGGGGCATGTAAACCCGCACCATAATCTCCCTGCTATAGCTGTAAAAAGAAATAAAGATAATGCTGAGATAATCAAAATTGCAGTGAGGTAAATAAGATCTTGCGGATATAAAACCAATCCATAAATATAAAAACGCTTGCCGTCTAAATCAAACAGAAGTGCTTGGCGACCGCCCCATTGTATCCAAGGCATACCATAAAAATAAATTTGTGTAAGCCACACCATAAGCCAGCGAAGTTTTGAGAAATAACCTTCGACACCTCTTGGTTGAATTTTTCCTTGTGACTTGTAAAGTGAAATGACCTCTTCTTTTGGAA
>RFPQ01000074.1 GCA_009926035.1 Betaproteobacteria bacterium | reverse complement strand
TATTCTCGTTTTACAAATCCTACGGTCACAATGTTCCAGGATCGCCTTGCAGCTCTTGAAGGAAGTGAAGCGTGTGTGGCAACTTCAAGCGGTATGTCAGCTATTTTAGCAACGATCATGGGTCTATGTTCTACAGGCGACCATATTGTGGCGTCAAGAAGTATCTTTGGTACAACCGTTCAACTCTTTAGTAATATTTTAAAGCGTTGGGGCTTAGAAGTGACTTTTGTGTCGCTCACTAATCTTAATGAGTGGGAAGATGCCATTCAAAAAAACACAAAACTTTTCTTTGTGGAAACCCCGTCTAATCCATTGACTGAAGTAACGGATATCAATGCGCTTTCAAAAATTGCACATCATAAAGATATTAAATTGGTGGTCGATAATTGTTTTTGTTCGCCAGCACTTCAAAGACCTTTATTATTTGGTGCCGATATTATCATTCATTCAGCCACCAAATATATTGATGGTCAAGGACGTTGTCTAGGTGGTGCGGTTTTGGCAGATAAAAAAACGATAGAGCCAATTTATCAATTCTTACGAACCGCAGGCCCTTCGATGAGCGCTTTCAATGCTTGGGTATTTTTAAAGGGCTTAGAAACATTATCTATTCGTATGGACGCGCATTCCAAGAGCGCTCTTCATTTGGCTTCATGGCTTGAATCCCAGCCTCAGGTAGATCGAGTTTACTATCCTGGGTTGGCTTCCCATCCGCAGCATAAACTAGCTTTAACCCAGCAAAAAACCGGAGGAGCCATTGTATCTTTTGAGGTAAAAGGCAGCCAAAAAGAGGCTTGGAGCTTAATTGATTCGACTCGGTTAATCTCTATTACGGCTAATTTAGGGGATGTTAAATCTACAATTACACATCCTGCAACAACCACTCATTCAAGAGTAAGCCTTGAAGAACGTCAAAAAGCCGGTATTAAGGATAACCTCGTTAGAATCGCTGTAGGCCTTGAGGATATAGAAGACCTAAAAGCCGATTTGTCTAGTCTTTCACGCTAAAAAATACCTTTAGCAGGGCAAGAATACAGCCCTGCTACATGCTAAAATTTGGGTAGTTTTCTACTTAAATTATCGATCTAAATCCTATGAATCAATTTGCCAAAGAAACCATTCCAATCAGCCTTGAAGATGAGATGAAACGCTCTTATCTCGATTACGCGATGAGCGTGATTGTCGGGAGAGCACTTCCTGATGTAAGGGATGGGTTAAAGCCTGTACATCGCCGTGTTCTTTTTGCGATGCATGAACTTAATAACGACTTTAATAAGCCTTATAAAAAATCAGCGCGTATCGTCGGTGATGTGATCGGTAAATACCATCCTCATGGCGACACAGCTGTATACGACACAATCGTTCGTATGGCACAAGATTTCAGCTTGCGATATATGTTAGTTGATGGTCAAGGTAACTTTGGTTCGGTAGATGGTGATAATGCTGCTGCTATGCGATATACGGAAATTCGAATGTCTAAAATCGCGCATGAGCTTTTAGAGGATATCGATAAAGAAACCGTTGATTTTGGTCCTAATTATGATGGCTCTGAGCAAGAACCGCTTATTATGCCAGCGCGCATTCCGAATCTTCTTATTAATGGAAGTTCCGGTATTGCTGTGGGTATGGCGACTAATATTCCACCCCATAATTTAAATGAAGTTGTCGATGCTTGTTTACTGCTCCTCGAAAAACCTGAGTCATCAATTGATGCATTAATTAAGTTAATGCCAGCACCAGACTTTCCAACTGCTGGAATCATTCATGGCACTTCAGGCGTTAAAGAAGGGTATAGAACCGGACGCGGCCGTGTTGTCATGCGAGGTAGAACACACGTTGAAAAACTAGATAAAGGTAATCGTGAAGCGCTCATTGTTGATGAGCTTCCATATCAAGTAAATAAAAAAACATTTATCGAGAAGATTGCTGAGCTCGTAAATGATAAAAAAATTGAAGGTATCTCAGATTTACGAGATGAGTCAGATAAATCAGGTATGCGTGTTGTGATTGAGTTAAAGCGTGGCGAAAATCCGGATGTCATTCTAAATAATCTTTATAAGCAAACACAACTTCAAGATAGTTTTGGTATGAACATGGTAGCGCTCATTGATGGCCAACCAAAACTTCTTAACTTAAAACAAATTCTTGATGCTTTTTTAAGACATCGTCGTGAAGTTATTACAAGAAGAACAGTATTTGAATTAAGAAAAGCACGGGAGCGTGGCCATATCTTGGAAGGTTTGGCAGTGGCATTAGCGAACGTCGACGAGATGATTAAGATTATTAAAGCAGCGCCGACACCACCAGATGCTAAAAAAGAATTAATGGCGCGCACATGGAAATCTTCTGTCGTAGAAGGAATGCTTAACGGCGCTGCAATGGAATTCTCACGCCCTGAAGGCTTATCAAAAGAGTTTGGGTTGAGTGCATCAGGCTATAAGTTATCTGATGTTCAAGCTCAAGAAATTCTTCAATTAAGATTACAACGTTTAACAGGCTTAGAACAAGAAAAAATTGTTAACGAATATAAAGAGATTATGAATGTCATCACAGACCTTCTTGATATTTTAGCTACGCCTGCAAGAGTCACAGCAATTATTGCAGATGAACTTAAAGCTATCAAAGAACAATATGGCGATAAACGTCGAAGTGAAATCGTTGAGAATGCATTAGATTTATCAACCGAAGATTTAATTACTCCTGAAGATGTAGTGGTGACACTTTCGCATACAGGTTATATCAAATCACAAGCATTAGCTGAATATCGTGCGCAAAAACGTGGCGGAAGAGGTAAGCAAGCAGCAACTACAAAAGATGATGATTTCATTGACAAAATGTTTGTGGCAAATACACACGACAACATATTATGCTTCTCAAGTCGCGGACAAGTCTATTGGCTAAAAGCATATGAAGTGCCGCAAGGAAGCCGAACAAGTCGTGGTAAACCTATTGTAAATTTATTCCCTCTGCAAGAAGAGGAAAAAATTAATGCGATTTTGCCCATTAAAGAATTTGATGATAAGCATTATATTTTCATGGCAACGGCTTTAGGTACAGTTAAAAAGACTCCGCTTACGGATTTCTCAAACCCACGTAAGTCAGGCATTATCGCAATCAATCTTGATGACAATGACTTCTTAATTGGCGCTGAAATTACGGATGGCTCCAACGATATTGTTTTGGTTTCAAATGGTGGTAAGGCTGTTTGGTTTGATGAAGAAGACGTAAGAAGTATGGGTCGAAATACACGGGGTGTTCGTGGAATGAAATTGCAAGAAGATCAAAAAGTGCTATCACTCCTAATTGCAAGTGATGATCAACAATCTATGCTTGTGGCCACTGAAAATGGGTATGGAAAACGAACTGTTCTCTCTGACTTTAGACATTCTGGACGAGCTACACAAGGTGTTAAAGCTATACAAGTGAGTGAACGTAATGGTCTTGTCGTAGCTGCAAAACTTGTAAGTGATGAAGATGAAATTATGTTAATTACAACAGGTGGTGTTCTTATTCGAACACGTGTCAGTGAAATTCGTGAGCTTGGTCGCGCAACGCAAGGTGTCACATTAATTAATTTAGGCGAAAACGAAAAATTATCAGGTTTAGAGAAGATCGTAGAAGCTGATGATGATTTAGAGGAATAGCTTTTTTAATTCAACATGAAATGTACTTATAACTTTTCAGCAGGTCCGGCAGTACTTCCAAAATCAGTCATGCTTCGAGCGCAAGCTGAAATGCTAGATTGGCATGGCTCAGGTATGTCCGTCATGGAAATGTCTCATCGTGGAAAACATTACATGTCGATTATCGAAAAAGTAGAAAGTGATTTTCGATCTCTTTTCAATGTTCCTAAAAATTACAAAGTACTTTTTCTTCAGGGTGGTGCGATCGCTCAAAACTCCATGGTGCCTTTAAATCTTCTTAATGGTAAAAAAGCGAATTATGTAGTGAGTGGATATTGGTCTAAGCGCTCTTATCAAGACGCCTTACCTTTTGGCGATATGACGATTGCAGCTTCTTCTGAAGCTATTGGTTATGCAAAAGCACCTGATCCTAAAGACTGGAAAATTGACTCATCTGCAGCTTATGTTCATTTTTGTTCCAATGAAACGATACACGGTGTCGAATACTTTGATATGCCATCTATCAAAACGATTCCAGTTGTTGCCGATATGTCATCTCACATTCTTTCAAGACCGGTCGATATAAGTCAATTTGGGGTGATTTATGCTGGTGCACAAAAAAATATTGGACCTGCAGGTTTAACAATTGTTATTGTAAGAGATGATCTTTTAGATGTTGCTTCACCATTAACTCCCTCGGTATTTAATTGGAAAACACAAGTCGAAAATCAGTCTATGATTAATACACCGACGACTTATAGTATATATATGGCAGGCCTCGTATTTGAATGGCTTATTGAGCTTGGTGGTCTAGAAGTGATTGAAAAACAAAATATTAAAAAAGCTGAATTGTTATATGGCTATATTGATTCAACAGACTTTTACTCTAATCCAATTGATATCAAAAATCGTTCTCGTATGAATGTGCCCTTTAGAATTCAAAATGAAGATTTACATACATCTTTTGTAACAGGTGCTGAAAATTTAGGTATGATCGGCTTAAAGGGGCATCGCCTTGTAGGCGGTATAAGGGCTTCAATCTACAATGCTATGCCTATTGAAGGCATTCAAGCTTTAGTTGATTACATGAAGGATTTTGAAAAATCACATTAATCTTATGACAGACGAATTAAAAAAATTAAGAGACGCCATCGACAAAATCGATAATGAACTTTTAGATCTTATTTCTAAAAGAGCTTCATTAGCGTCAAATATCGGAAGTCTAAAAACCGATGGTGTGATTTATCGTCCTGAACGAGAAGC
>RFPQ01000073.1 GCA_009926035.1 Betaproteobacteria bacterium | reverse complement strand
TCGATTTTTACTTTTGGTAAAAAGTCGATGACATATTCGGCACCGCGGTAAAGTTCTGTATGGCCTTTTTGGCGACCAAACCCTTTGACTTCGGTCACTGTAATTCCCTGAACTCCAATGGAGGAGAGGGCTTCACGAACTTCATCGAGCTTAAATGGCTTGATGACTGCTGTAACTAATTTCATGTTAATTCCCCTTGAGGTTTTATAAAATCAAGAAAGGGCCTTGGCCTTAGGCCCTTAACTTAACAACTTCGTTTAGAACGTTTTTTGTAAAAAAACTGTACCTGTTTGTTTGCCAATGTTGCGACCGTTATAAACCCAAGCCGTGTCAGAAGCATCCTTGGTATCTGTCCAAAAGGCTCCAATGTTTACACCATTATCAAATGCATTTGAGAGTCCAAGTTTATAGTCTTCATAACTTGGCATTCCTAGAGCTGTGTCATTGTCAAACTCTTGTTTACCATAATGCGCAATGCCACTTAAACCTTTTAATGGCCCACCTCCAATGAGTTCGCCAATGGGCACTGTGGCATTTAACTCAGCATAATAAGTGCCTTTTGCATCTTTATCTTGACCAGAATATTTACCCCATCCCCAAGCGTCTTTTGAAACGACATGCGAATATTTTGCTTGAAGCCAGCCATAACTCAATGCGCCATAAACTTCTGTGGTATTAGCTTTTGCCCAGCCCTGATCTCTTCCTCTTTCAGTTCCAGGGTAATAATATTGAAGTGCACCTAGGTCAATGCCTAAACCCGTTTTCCCTATTTCAGACTTAAACCCACCGTAAATATCAATTTCTAAATTGCCACCAGACTTGTAATAAGTTGCTTCTTCAGCTGGTGTCCCAGTTCCATATTTGTCTCTAAGCCAACTAACATTAGATCCCCACATACCAAGATACAAACCACTCGAGTGATTGATATCAAAATTACCTTGAAGCGCTGGATCACGATCTGTTTGAGTTAGACCACGAAAGATGTATTGGCTGAATAAACCCACACTTCCTGAAGTCGTGAAGTCAGATTTTGTTTCTTCTGCAGCAAAAGCGAATGAAGAAACTGCAAGAGCTCCTAACACTGCTGTTGTAATAAGCGATTTACGCATTTTTAAAACTCCTTAATAAAAATTTCCTGAAAATAATGTGACTAGTTATTATTATATTCACACAATAATAGAAGCAATTACCGTGCCAACCTAATAAGTATTATAAGAAACAATGACTTAGTCAAGATTCCTATAGATAGCATATGGCTAATATGCACTTAATATGGCTTTAAATCTGATAAACTCTTGAAAATAAAGGAAATTTATCATGTTAAATAACGAAAAATTACAAGAAATATCTAATAAAATCAGAGAGATAGTAAAGGATTCACCCTTACCTGACATCGAAAAGAACATCGATGCACTATTAAAGGGCATGTTCACTAAAATGGAGCTTGTTACCCGAGAAGAGTTTGATGTTCAGACGGAAGTTCTAAAACGTACACGCCAAAAACTAGAAGAGCTCGAAAAGAAACTCTCCGAGATTGAAGCACGTAAAAAATAATGACCTTTTGGTTTCTTGCTACACTCTAGGCTATTAATCATGCCTCATACATCTTTAAAAATTTAATACCACAGGATTTCATGACCGATCAAGAAAAAATACTCAGAAAACTTTTAGCTGAGCGTATTTTATTGTTGGATGGCGCAATGGGCACCATGATTCAACAACATAAACTCACCGAAGAAGATTATCGCGGTGGCGCTCATGGTCGTTTTGCGAAATTTACTGGGCCAGAAGGTAAACGTGAGCTTTTTCTTAAAGGCAATAACGAACTATTAAGTCTTACTCAACCTAAAATTATTCAAAGTATTCATGAAGCTTATTTAGAAGCAGGTTCTGACATTATTGAAACCAATACTTTTGGTGCAACAGAAATTGCACAAGAAGATTATGCGATGTCAGAGCTGGCTTATGAGATGAATATAGCATCTGCTAAATTAGCGCGCCAAGCAGTAGATAAATTTTCTACAAAAGAAAAACCTAGATTTGTCGCAGGGGCGATTGGACCCACTCCCAAAACTGCATCAATTTCACCAGATGTGAATGATCCTGCAGCACGAAATATTACATTTGAAGAATTAAAAAATAGTTATTTCAATCAAGTGAAAGCATTAGTTGAAGGTGGTGTTGATATTCTTCTGGTTGAAACAATTTTTGATACGTTAAATTGCAAGGCGGCACTTTTTGCGATCGAAACCTATTTTGAAGAAAATCAAATACGTCTTCCCATAATGTTGTCAGGTACCGTCACGGATGCATCAGGCCGTATCTTATCTGGCCAAACAGTTGCAGCATTTTGGAATTCAGTACGTCACGCAAAACCGATGACGATTGGTCTCAATTGTGCATTAGGCGCAGCATTGATGAGGCCCTATGCTGAAGAGTTATCAAATATTGCAGATACATATACCTGTATTTATCCCAATGCAGGCTTACCTAATCCAATGTCAGATACAGGATTCGATGAGAAGCCAAAAGATACTTCATCATTAATTAAAGAATTTGCAACCAGTGGTTTTGTGAATATTGCAGGTGGTTGTTGTGGAACTACGCCAGAACATATTAAAGCGATTGCGAATGAAATAAAGAACATCAAACCTAGAGATGTTCCAACCCTTGAAACAGTGACAAGACTATCAGGCCTCGAATCGTTCATCATAAAAGATGATTCATTATTTGTGAATGTGGGTGAGCGAACGAATGTGACAGGTTCAAAAGCATTCGCTAATTTAATCATCAATGAGAAATATGACGAAGCATTATCCGTCGCACGCCAACAAGTAGAGAGTGGTGCGCAAATTATCGATATCAATATGGATGAAGGCATGCTTGATGCGCAAAAAGCGATGAAGCATTTTCTAAATCTAGTAGCATCAGAACCTGATATTGCCCGCATTCCAATCATGATTGATTCTTCGAAATGGGATGTGATAGAAGCAGGTCTTCAATGTGTTCAAGGTAAAGCGATTGTAAATTCTATTTCACTCAAAGAAGGTGAAGCTGAATTTATTCGACAAGCTTCATTATGTCGACGGTATGGGTCGGCAGTGATTGTGATGGCTTTCGATGAAAAAGGGCAAGCAGATACATTCCAAAGAAAAACTGAGATCTGTAAAAGAGCTTATGATTTATTAACATCAACAATTCATTTTCCACCCGAAGATATTATTTTTGATCCCAATATTTTTGCGATAGCAACAGGTATTGAAGAACATAATAATTACGCAGTTGACTTTATTAATGCTACAAGATGGATCAAAGAAAATCTCCCACATGCAAAAATTTCAGGCGGTGTATCTAATGTGAGTTTTAGTTTTAGAGGTAATGATGCAGCGCGCGAGGCGATTCATACAGTGTTTTTATATCATGCGATCAAAGCTGGATTATCCATGGGGATTGTCAATGCGGGCATGATGGGAGTTTATGATGATCTTGATCCAGAACTTAAAGAATGTGTTGAAGATGTTGTTCTTAATCGTCGGCCTGATGCTACAGAAAGAATGATTGAGATTGCAGGAACTTTAAAGGGAAGTAAAAAAGAAGTTCAAACATTAAATTGGCGTGGCACAGAAACTGAACCTATTCGAGTGAATAAAAGACTTGAATATGCATTGGTTCACGGTATTACAGATTTTATTATAGAGGATACTGAAGAGGCTCGATTAGAAGCCATGCAAAAAAATGGACGACCGATTCATGTGATTGAAGGCCCTTTGATGGATGGTATGAATGTCGTAGGTGATTTATTTGCCCAAGGCAAAATGTTTTTACCCCAAGTTGTAAAATCAGCCCGCGTGATGAAGCAAGCCGTAGCTCACTTAGTGCCTTTCATTGAAGAAGAAAAAAAATTAGAAGAAAAAAGAACAGGTATTGTTTCAAAACCTAAAGGCAAAATGCTCATCGCGACTGTCAAAGGGGATGTGCATGACATTGGTAAAAATATTGTTTCAGTCGTCTTACAATGTAATAACTTTGAAGTCATTAATATGGGTGTCATGGTGCCATGTTCCGAAATTTTAGAGATGGCTAAAAAAGAAAATGTCGACATCATTGGTTTATCAGGCCTCATCACACCATCACTAGAAGAAATGACACATGTCGCTAAAGAAATGCAGCGCGACCCTCACTTCAGAGGATTAAAAACACCGCTTCTCATAGGAGGTGCAACAACCTCACGCGCGCATACAGCTGTAAAAATTGCGCCGCATTATGATGGGCCAGTGATTTATGTACCTGACGCATCGAGATCGGTAGCTGTCATGCAATCTCTATTAACCCCTGAACAAAAAGATCAATATATCAGTGAAATTGAAAAAGATTATGCACGTGCACGTGATCAGCATGCGAATAAAAAAGGGATCAAATTATTAACAATTGAAGAGGCAAGACTCAATAAATTAAAACTTGCATTTGATAAAGAGTTCACACCCAAATCCCCAAAATTTATTGGTAAACGTGTATTTAAAAATATCGATTTAAATTTAATTGCACCCTATATTGATTGGAGTCCATTTTTTCAAACATGGGATTTAGTGGGTTTTTATCCGGCAATACTGAATGATCCTATTGTGGGACAAAGTGCGACACAAGTGTTTAATGAAGCACAAACTATGCTCACAAAACTCATCAATAACCGAGCACTTGTGGCTAACGGAGTAGTAGCTTTTTATCCAGCGAATAGTGTAGAAGATGATATTGAAATCTATGAAGATGAGTCTCGCAAAAAAACTTTATTTACATATTATGGATTAAGACAGCAATCTGAAAAACCCAAAATCGATAATATACAAAAACCTAATCAGTGTTTATCTGATTTTATTGCACCTAAGTCCTCAGGTATCAAAGATTACATCGGTATCTTTGCCGTGACGAGTGGATTAGG